>DASSFG010000750.1:0-10441 GCA_035694685.1 Pirellulales bacterium | reverse complement strand
AGCCGTCGGGGCCCCAAGTCAACGAATTGGCGAAGGCGTGGGCGTCTTCCATGCCGAAGCCGGTCAGCAACACTTCGGGATCGCCGTCGGGCACGTCGTCGTGGTCGCGGTCGGCGTAGAACAGCAAGTAGGGCGGCTGCGTTACGAACACGCCGTCGTATCCCAGCGCCATGCCCGACGCCAGATTGAGTCCGCTCAGAAACTCTTTGGCCCGATCGGCCCGTCCATCACCGTCGACGTCTTCCAGGATGGTAATGCGGTCGTTCCCTTTCGGGCCGCGCGGCGGCGGCTCCGGCAGGCGGTCGTATTTGGTGCGCAGGTACTCATCGACGGCGGTCGGCTTCAAACCGTTGGGATTGGGGTATTGCAGATACTGGAGAACCCAGAGCCGCCCACGATGGTCAAAACTCATGCTCACCGGTTGCCGCACCAATGGCTCAGCGGCGAAGAGCTGCAACTCCAGCCCCTCCGCCACGCGAATCTGTTGAGCCGCCTCTTCGGGCGCAGTCGCCTTGGCAGGTTCATTCGTTGCCGCCTGACCGAACGCGGCCGTACAAAGAAGGCCCCAACAGGCAGTTGAAAGTACGAGGCAAAATGGCCGATACATGCTGTTAACGTCTCAATTTTTGACCCCTCAAAAACATTTTAGCCAAAATGAAGCCGAGCGGCATACTGCCGGGCCGACGCCCCGTCGGATTGAAAAACAAGGCGAAAGCCGCCCTTGGCTCGGGGCCATTTCTTGCCCGCTCGGGTAGAATAGCTGGTATGCGAGAGAACCCGTACCAATCACCGACCGGTATGTCCAGGCTTGAGCGGCGGGACATGCTCGGGTGGCTACTCGCGGCGGTCGCCGGAGCAATTATCGGGCTGGCCTTTTCTTCGGTGGCGATGCGCGGCGACCTGGATCGAGCGTTAGCAAACGAGAAACAGAACCGCTGATTCAAGTGCAAGCCAGTCAAACGGCGTTGGACAGGGGGACTTGGCAATCGGCCACTCGGGCATCAACACGCACGAAGTGCAGAAAGCGCGGCCGTTCGACAACCGCGATCTTTGGCCGCGAACGGGTTTGGCCGATAGAATATAGGGTTGGTACAAATCCCTTACGTTCGGTGGGAGCCATGCGATGCGATGCGTTCGTCTGATCCTGATGGCGTCGCTGTTCTTGGCCGCGAAGATTCTCTTCGCCGAACAACCGGGGGCCGCGGCGCGCGCCTCGTTCATCGTGGACGAGCCGGTGCAAACCCCTCGTGTGCGACCGGCGCTCGGCGTGACCTTGGGAAAGGCTTCACCCTCGGGCGTCGAGATTGCCGGGGTGATGCCGAACAGTCCCGCGGCGGACGCGGGTTTGCGGCCAGGCGACCTGGTTTTTGCCATCGACGACGTGCCCGTGCGCACGAGCCGCGACGTCATCAATGTGGTCGCCAGGCATGAGCCCGACGACAAGGTGCTCTTGAAAGTTGACCGTAAAGGTCTGCGAGGGGCTTTGCACGCCATTTTGGCCGACCAGCTCGATGTTGCCCGACGAGCGGCCCTGGGCGTCACCTTCAGCAAAAGCGCGCACGGCGGCGTGCGCATCTTGCGCGTGGTCTCCGGTAGTCCGGCCGATAAAGCCGGCCTGAAAATCGGCGACCGCATTTTGGCCATCGACGATCAGCCGGTCACCAGCTATGGCGAGGTGGTCCGCCTGGTTGGGGAAAGCCAGCCGGGCAGCGACATGAAAATCGCCGTCGATCGCTATGGCTTGGAAGGAACGCTGCACGCCTCACTGACCGGCCTGCCGCAGGTATTTTCGGTGCCACCCGCTCGAGTGCGGCCACCGCTGGTGGCTCCGCCCGTTGTGCCTTCGCCGCCGATTTTCGAGCTGACGCCCGCCGACATCGACGACCAACGCGGCTACGGCGATTAGAATCAGCGTGGGCGGAACGCCTATACCACAACGCTGGCCGCCAGACGACGATCATTTCTTTCGCGCGGCCTGGTAATGGGCCAGCACCGACTTGAGCTTGGGCTGTTGCTCCCGCTTCGACATTTTCACGGCCCTTGCCTGCCATTCGATGGCCGACTCATAATCGTTCTGCGCTGCGAAACAAGCCGCCAGCCCCTGCATGGCGGGCACGTAGTTTTCATCGTATTTCAACGCTTGCTTGTAATCGTCCTTGGCCAGCGCCGCCTTACCCAAATAAAGCCGGGCATTTCCCCGGTTGTAGTGTACGTGAACGATGTCAAACTTTGGGTCGAGGCGAATGGCGGCGCTATAGTCGGCTTCGGCCTCTGAGAATTTCTTGCTGAAAAACCATTCATTACCGCGGGCGTTAAGCGCCGGAACATAGTGCGGGTTCAGGTCGATCGCACGGCTATAACTGGCGATGGCCTTGTCAGGTGCTTTACGCCGGGTCCAAACACGCCCGCGAAGGTAATGAGCCAGATAGATCCGCGAATCGAGACGCAGGGCTTCGTCGCAGTCGGCGAGAGACTTATCGTACTCGCCTTTTTCCAACCAAGCCCGCGCACGGTGGCTGTAGGCACTTGCGTAGCCGGGCGTTAAATGGATGGCCCGCTCGAAATCGGCCAATGCCTCGTCAACGCGGCCCTTGGCGGTCAAAGCCTGAGCGCGGCGATCATAGGCCATCGCACAGTCGGCATCGAGCTCGAGGGCGGCGTCGCAGTCATCAATCGCCTTGTCGTATTCCCCCAGATAGTTCCAAGTCCGCGCACGACTTGCATAGGCCACCGCGGTTGGCCGCTGGCGAAGCTGCTCGCTGAAATATTCAATCGCCTCACCTTGCGGCACCACGTCGCTACGCTTAATCCAGCCGCGTTCAACGCGCAGCATTTCGCCCTCGCTGTCGAGAACGTCGAGCACCGTCCCACCGCGGGCGGTACCGAGCGGCTGCCCGGCGGCATCTACAAATCGCACCTCCGCCGGTGTGCTAACGACGTGGGTGCCGACCAGCGGCCGTGGGGCCTCTTTGTCATCCGCCCTCACGACGCCCACTGTAGGGCGCAACGCCGTGGAGCAAAACAGCAAACAAGCTAAGACGAGCCGACGCATCCAATCACTCCTCGATGCCTGGAAAGCTTGACTTGGAACCGACTTGCCGTTGGCGGCCTTCGATGCGCCATCGGACAATTCATTCTTCCGTCAGGCTGTGAGCGATTGGTGATGCTTTGGTTAGGATTGCGTTAGGAACTGGCTCTTGACCGATGCCTTTCGCCGCCCCAGCTTTTTTGTAGGGTGGGACAAGCGAGCGGAGCCAGCGCCGGCCCAACATTAGAGACAGAACGAAGGGGTTTATCGCTGCTCCGCCCACCGCTGGGCGCGCCAAAGCGCCCGCACAAACGGGGGCCAGTTCACTTTAATTCATTGTCAGAACCCGCGTCGTTGGCGAATTCGACCACGGCTTCACCCGTGTCGAGCACAATCGGCGTATCCAGCGAATTGGGCATGATTCCCTGCCGGCGAGCTTGGGCCGTTGCTACCGCATCGACGTGCGACTTGCCGCAGCGACAGCATACGCACTCGACTACGCAGTTGTAGCTGGGCACCTTCTTGATGACAGGGATTTTGACCAGCGTTTTGCGGGTGTGAATCTTGCACTCACAACGGGGTTGCCAAATGAGCACCTTCCGGCAGTGGAACAAGCTCTTGCAATCGTCCACCCATTTCTTCCCGCGGATTTTACTTTTGGCGGGCAGGCAGTAATCGTCGTAATCGAGGTCGTATTCGTATTCAATGTCTTCCTTTATTTCGCACACCAGCCGGCAGATTTTTTTGACCCGCGAGCAGCCGCATCCTGGACACGGCGCTGGGCCTGGATCTGCCAGCGCGGCGCTCACGCTTAGCGCTGCAACCATCAACAACCCGCGTATGGCAGCCCGCGGAAAATAATCCACCAGTCCCAAGCGCAGAAATGGTGGCTGGGGCAGAAGCTGGCCGGCATGGATAAAACAACTGCCAAAACGCGCGGCCGGCCAGCGATGCCCCGGTGGTTGGCCTACCGGGGCATCGCCGCGATGAAGCATGCGCGCCAAATCGCGCCAACTGGCGCGGCTCTGCCCCAGCCACCGCTGGGCCGATATCTGGTGGATTATTTTCCGCAGGATGCGTAAGGTGGCGATGTTCATCCTCTTTCCCTGCCTACGGTAGTAAGAAACGCGTGCTCGGCCGCAACGCAACCTACAGGTTGTATCGGCGGTAGGCAAAGAAGCGAAAAAGCGGAACGTTCAAAGCCGGCAAAGAATTCACCGTATTCCCCAACCGCGCGCGGCTCGGGGCTCCCTGAAGCGAGGGAAGTTGCCCGCAAAGTCATCTCGGCTTACGTAGATCAACGCACGCCGCCCCTAACATCGTCAGGTACGGCAAAGTCCACTTCACCGTCATGCCGATCAAAATCACTACGGTGGGCAGTTCGGTGATTGTTTGCGCAGACGGGGCAAGCGACCTTGGGCACTGTTCGGCCACTTGACTAATGGCGCAGGCCGTTACCGTCCGCCCCAGAAAACATGGACGTCCACACCAGGATACTGTTCGCCAGGAAAACTTACAGGTAATGGCTGTCTGCGTCGCGTTCGTCATTGAGCGAGGTCAGTGTCTGATGCTGAAGCGTCGTGCGGCAACGGGAAGAGATTCCGCGCGCCGTTTCAGGGCAGCGATGCAAATCATACTGCTTGCTACAGCGGCCCTGAGCGCGGGCGCGGCGGAGGCCCAGGTTCCAGCAGCGGCGCGCCCGGTGGCAGGTTCGATGCCGGCTTTGCCTCGGCCACGTCCGCCGGCGAGCTTCCTCAGCTTGGCTAGTCAACCATCAGTTCCGAACCCCATCGCCGATAGCGACCTGGAAATCAGGCTGCGCGAGCTGGAGCAGCAAGTTGACGAACAACGCTTCCAATACGAACTGCTGCAACAGCAATTGCAAGAAGCGCAAAAACCGGCGCCCACCGCTGCGACTGCTCCCACTGCCCCGCCGCCGCGCTATCGGATCGGCAGCATCTTGAACATGTCCGGGGTGTGGAACAATGGCCTGGAATTTCGCACGCCGAACCGCGACTTCTACTTTCACGTCGGCGGCCGCACGCAAATCGACGTGGTTGGGCTGAATGGCAGCCCCAGCGGCCTGGTGGATACCTCAGCGAATTCCGCCCGCTATCAGGACGCGGTCGATTTCCGCCGGGTGCGCTTGCGTGCCGAGGGATCGATGTACGATACGATCGATTGGTGCTCTGAGATCAACTTCGTCAACACGGCGACCATCCAGGATCCAACCCAATCGGCGCCGCAAGTCCCTCCCGGCGGCATCGGCGATCAAGGCTCCAACGTGCAAATCCTGCAGAATCGCACGTTCAACATCATCAACGCCACCGACCTGTGGTGGAACTTTCGCCGCGTGCCCTTCGTGGGCCACGTGCAGTTAGGCAACATGAAAGAGCCGTTTGGTTTGGAAAGATTGGAAAGCAGCCGTTACCTGGACTTCAGGGAGCGCAACTTCGCCAACGACGCCTTCGTCTCACCGTCGGCCAACGGCTTTGCCCCGGGTGTGATGGCTTGGAACTGGAGCGAGAACCGGCGCATGACCTACGCCCTGGGCGTGTTCAAGAACGTTACGAACGGCAACATGTTCAACATCGGCGACGGACAGGCCGAATGGGCCGGACGAATCACGTATTTGCCCTGGTACGACGAGCCGGCCCAGGGTCGAAATTTCATGCATTGGGGATGTGGCGTCTGCCAGCGGGGTATCGACAACGGCCTCATCCGCTACCGCACGCGCGGCGACTTGCGCAACGGTCCCGATGCGCTGTTGACCGCCTGGGCCGACACCGAGTATCTCGGCGGCCAGTACCAAATGATCGTGAACCCCGAGTTCATGTACCAGCGCGGCCCCCTCTTCGTCCAAGCGGAGTATACCGGCAACTGGACGACCGACGCGGTTGCCTTTCCAGCGGGCACCGGCAGCAACGGCGCCCCGCCCAACGGCGACCCGCATAGCGTGCCGGGAGCGAAGAACCTCGGTTCGCTGTATTTCTGGGGCGGTTATTGCCAGGTCATGTACTTTCTTACGGGCGAGCACCGCATTTACGACTATCAAAAAGCGCTCGTCGGCCGAGTGATTCCCATCGAGAACGCGTTCTGGGTCCGTGGGCGCAACGGCCGCATCTTTGGAACCGGCGCCTGGCAGGTAGGTTATCGACTCAACTACCTAGACCTGAATCAAAAGAACGTCAGCGGAGGAACGCTGCTCGGCAATACCGTGGCCTTGAACTGGTTTTTCAATCCCAATAGCAAAGTGCAGTTTAATTTCGACGTGATGGAGCGAAACGCCGCCAGCAGCACGGCCAACCTGGCCATCAACAGTCCGGGTACCGGCACCCAGGGATTTATTTACGGTTTCGGAACCCGCTTCGCCGCCGACTACTGATGGCGTCTAATGAATGTCAGGCGGACGTTCCGCCGCCGTAATCCGGCGTCCACCAGCCCGGCCGGTCTTCGTCGGTGTCGTGCGCCGGCAAAAATCCGCGCCATTTTCGAGTTGGTGCCACAGGGGGCGGCACGGGACCGAACCCGGGAGCAGGCGAAGCCGATGGTCCTGTCGCCGGATAACCCGGGGGGCTGGTGTTCGGGTAAGGCCCCATCTTCGATGAGTGGCTGCATCCCACGATGATGGCCATTGTGGTCATCATTGCTAAGCGCGTCGGCCGTAGCCACCCGCCAGATTGAGGTCGAGATTCGCTCTGCGTTTCCGGCCGCACGTCGTTGGCCGCTCTGGGAGAAGATCCACACCAAACTGAGCGCATCAAAATAGAATCAGTCACGTTCAAGCCATTGATTCTTCGCCATTTCCCGCGCCAGCTCGCGACGGCTTTTGCGCAGGTGGTTATCGACCGAAACCGTGGAAGAGCGTTAGGGAGAATGCTCGAAAATCCCGGGCGAGGTTAATTTCGGCAGATGGCGTCTTTCTTCGTGCCTACCGCCTTTGCGCGGGTTGACCCTCGCGGCGCTCGTTTGCATACTTGGCGTTGGTTTCTGGACCAAATTCCTTTTCCGCGACCTTAGCTACCAATGAGAAGCGTCCTGATTGAAGGGTCGTTTGGCTGTCCCGGTCGAGGACACTTGCCGGGCTCGCTTACCAAGGTGTTCCAAACGGCCTGGGTGGCTGCCATTATCTTCTTGGCGCATTTTACTGCCCATGCCGCCGAAACGCGGCGGCCGAACATCGTCTTCATCCTGGCTGATGACCTGGGCTATGGCGACCTGGGTTGTTACGGCCAAACAAAAATCAAGACGCCCAATATCGACCGGCTGGCCGCCGAAGGAATGCGGTTCACGAATTTTTATAGCGGCTGTTCGGTTTGCGCGCCGAGCCGCTGCACGCTGATGACCGGCAAACACCTGGGCCACGCCACCGTCCGCGACAACATGCAACGAGCGCCGGGGCACGAGGGGCAGCACGCCATGCAGACCGGCACCGTGACTGTCGCACAGCTTCTGAAGAAGAGCGGCTACGCTACGGCGATCGTCGGCAAGTGGGGGCTGGGCATGCCTGAGGATCAAAGCAGCCCGCTCGATTTCGGTTTCGACCATCATTACGGCTATCTCTGCCAAGGCATGGCGCACACCTATTATCCGCCGTACCTGTGGCGCGATGATCAGCAGGAGCCGCTGGAGGGGAACCCGCCGTACTTTTACGGGCAAAAGGAAGTAATCTCTCCCTCGGGCAAGGTCTACTCGCACGACCTGATGGCTGACGACGCCCTGAACTGGGTGCGCGAGCAAAAAGACGGACCGTTCTTTCTCTACCTGGCCTTCACCATTCCGCACGTCTCGCTACAAGTGCCCGACGATTCGCTGGCCGAGTACCGCGGCAAGTGGCCCGAGACGCCCATGACCACCTCGAAGCACTACTCCAACCACGACACGCCGCGGGCCGCCTACGCAGGGATGATCACACGCATGGACCGCGACGTGGGCCGCCTGATGGCCTTGCTCAAAGAGCGGGGCATTGACGATGACACGCTGGTCTTCTTTGCCAGCGACAACGGCGGTGTGTTCGCACTGTCGGGCACCGACCCCGAGTTCTTCCGCACCAACGGCAACCTGCGCGGCTTTAAGCAGGATCTCTACGAAGGCGGCATTCGCACGCCGTTCATTGCGCGTTGGCCCGGTCACGTTCCAGCCGGTACGACCAGCGACTTGATCGGGGCTTTTTGGGACGTCCTGCCCACGCTCTGCGAGATCGCCGGCGCGGAGCCGCCCAGTGACATCGACGGCTTGAACATCGCCCCGACTTTGCTCGGCCAGCCGGGACAAAAGCTGCACCAGTATCTCTACTGGGAGTATCACAGTGCCGGCCGGGCACAAGCGGTGAGGTTTGGCGATTGGAAAGCGGTCCGCAACAACGTCAACAAAGCGCCGGGCTCAACGCCCGAGCTTTATAACCTGGCCGACGATCCGAGCGAGATGACAAACGTCGCCGACAAGCATCCCGACCTGGCCGCGCGGGCCGCCACCTACATGAAAGCGGCCCACTCGCCAAGTTGGGAGCCGAAGTGGAACTGGTAATAGCGGCACACTGACGTGTGCCGCTCGCCTGTGGCGAGCGGGAGGCGTCAGCCTCCCGGTAGTGTCTGCGAACCCGCGCCGCGTTGGAGCGCTAAGCGGCTCTTGAATTCATGTGCTAGCGGCACACTGACGTGTGCCGCTCGCCTGTGGCGAGCGGTAATGCCTGAATTCTTGGGAATGCGTGGCTTGCTCGAGCCTGTTTTGTTTACCCGATTGGCATAGCCGCAACCGTCAAGGCACGGTAAAAGAAGGCCCTTGCAAGTCACGCGTCTTGTTCTTCGTTGGCCCCAGGGAGGGGGCGAGGCATGGGCAAGGAAGTGAAAATCGGTCTGGCGGTCATCGGCGCGTTGCTGTGCGTCTTCGGAGGCGTATTGGCCTACCGGCTCAAAGGTGAGCAGCCCACAAACGCCCTGGAAAAGGTCGCCGCCGCCGAGCAAGAGGGCCGGGTCAAAGGCCGGAAGAAACGGGGCGAAAAGCCTGGCAAGAAGGACAAGGATAAAGACGAGAAGCCTGCATCGCTGGCCGATCGCTTCCAAGAATTGAAGGGGGCGACTGCTGACGACGACAACGGTCCGAAAACCGACCGTTACGGCCGGCCGCTCGATGACGATGGTTCGCTGAATTCCGCCGACGGTGCAGCCAACGGTGAATTGGCCGGTGGCGAGGCGCCCGATCTGCAAGAATCGGCCTACGGAAATCGTCGACGGGCCGACCGACCTTCCCGTTATCAGCCAGGCGAGGGTGCAGATGAGGCCCAAGCGGAGGTCGCACGGCTACTGTCCGACCGCTCTTCCCGTTACCAGCGCGATGAGCCCCTGCCGCCCGACGAAGGCGCTGAACTGACGAACGAGGGGGCCGCGGACGATCTGGCCATGCCGGACGACCGGTTCGCCCAGCCGACGGGCGGTGTGTCGTTTAGCGACGTCGAGCCGGCCGACGAAGCAACGGAACCGAGTGAGGTTGAAGAGGAGCGAGGCGACGCGCCGAGGTTTTCCATGGGCGGTCGCCCGGACCGCTTCGCCGGCGAGGAGCGAGAATCCGCCCCAGACAGCGAGGTCACTGACGATGTGAACGAGGACGGCGCTGGCGTCACCTTGGCGCCGGTCCCGCAGGACGACGAGGGCGAAATGACGCCGGCTGAAAACGACCGCTTTCGCCGCCGCTATGGCGATGTGCAACCGTTGGCGGACGACTCCTCGCTGAATCCCGACGAGATGATCGACCAGGCCGACCACACGCCGAGCGACGTGGAAGAAAGGCCGCGTCGCTTGCGCGAGCCACAGGACGATTCGTACACCGTTGAACCCAACGACAATTTCTGGCGCATCTCGCAAAAGGTGTACGGCACCGGTGCCTATTTCAAAGCCCTCGAAGAGCACAATCGCCGCCAATTTGGCGACAGGCCCTTGATCAACGTAGGCGACGCGGTGTCGACGCCCCCCATTTCCGTCTTGCAGCAGGACTATCCGGATCTTACGCCCAAGCCGCGCAACGTTCCGGCTGAACGCCGAAATACGGCTCTGGCCAGCAGGTCGGCGCGCGGCGGCCGGACCTACACGGTGGCCGAGGGCGACACGCTGTTCGACATCGCACGAGCGGAGTTGGGCAAGGCCTCGCGCTGGGCCGAGATTTACGACCTCAATCGCGACCAGCTCGGCGAAGATTTTAATTATCTCTCTCCCGGCATGCAGCTCGCGCTGCCCTCGCGCGGCGACAAGAGCGAGCCGATCGCCACCCGCCCTTCGCGCGACGCCTTTCGCCGCTGATCGCCTGTAGGGTGGGACTGGCCTGCGCAAAATCCGCGTCTCTCGATGCCCGCAGCGAGGTTTGCCAGAGGCGATTTTATTCCCTTTTTAGTGGCCCAGGCATTTATGCCTGGGTAGCGAT
>DASSFG010000749.1:0-7129 GCA_035694685.1 Pirellulales bacterium | reverse complement strand
CACCGCTTGCGGCAGAACGGGATGTGCAGGTACAGCCCCAGCGGCACGTCCTGCGGCGGGCTCTGCAGCGCCTGCCGCACTTCGGTCAAAGCCTCGGCCGACCACTGCGAGAAGGGCGGATAGTTGGCGATAAAATAGCTGCCGACTTCAGTTTTGGTTGCTTCTGTCGTCATCCGAGAATTTTTCCACCTGATCTGTGTTCCATTTTCTTCTATCTTACCCTGATGACGCCAAGACAGAACAGCCATTTGATTGTATCCTGAAATTCGGCGTGACTACCAACCAGGTTGATGGCCTTATGCTTTTCTCGGCTCGAATCGGTTTACGCGAGTTGGCGTCGCTTTGTCGGCGGTTATCGACGGGGCTCGAGGCGGGCGTCGACGTGCGCCGCGTGCTCGAACGGGAAAAAGGCGGCTATGTCTCGCCTTCGCTGCGGCGGCATCTCGACCAGGTGGTCGACACCATCAATCATGGCGGCGCCGTCAGCGACGCCTTGAAGGACACTGGCAGTTTTTTCCCTCGCTTGTTTCTCGAACTGGTCGAAGTCGGCGAGCAAACCGGCAAGCTCGCCGAGGTGCTGCGGCGTCTCGCCGATCATTACGATCATCAGATCCGCCTGAGGCAGATGTTCATTGCCGCCATCTCCTGGCCGATGCTGCAACTGATCGGCGCCGTGGTCATCGTCGGAATCGTGATCTACGTTATGGGTTTTTTGCCCGCGATGGAAGACGGCAAGCCGCTCGATATTCTCGGCCTGGGCCTTTACGGTGGTGAAGGGCTGATGCTGTATATGGTCGTCGTCGGCTTCGTGGTGGCGGGCATCGCGGTCGTGGTTCAAGCGGTGCGCCGCGGACTGGTTTGGACGCGGCCGTTGCAACGCCTGCTCGTCCGCCTGCCAGGCATCGGCAAGCCGGTCGAAACGCTCGCCTTGGCCCAGTTCTCCTGGACCATGTACATCACGCTCGAAGCCGGCATGGACCTGCTCAAAGCCGTGCCGCTCTGCTTGCGGAGCACCGGCAACGCGCATTACACGGATCACACGACGGAAGTGGTGCAAGAGATTCGCGGCGGGAGCGAAGTGACGCATGCCTTAGCCGACACCAAAGCGTTTCCGCGCATGTTCCTCGACAGCGTGCGCGTGGGCGAGGAGAGCGGGCGCCTGCCCGAGACGCTGGCGCTCGTTTCGGAGCAATATCAGGACCAGGCGAAGCGCGCGATGGCCGCGTTGACCGTGATCGGCGGCTTTTTGGTATGGGGACTGGTGGCCATGCTGATCATCATGGTCATTTTTCAAGTCTTCTCCGTCCATCTCGGACAAATCAATGGTGCCCTGAAGGGGTTTTGAAGGGATGATGAGGTGACATGTTCCGACCGATTGAAGTACGTGCGTTGCCACGTTACCGACTTTTTCTTCGCTACCAGGGCGGCGTTGAGGGCGAGGTTGACCTCTCGTATCTCGTTGGGAGGGGTGTGTTCGGCTTATGGGACGATCCTGGCGAATTTGACAAAGTGACGATCGGATCGAGCGACCAAATTCGCTGGAGCGACCAGTTGGACCTCTGTCCGGATGCCATGTACGCGAGGCTTAGCGGACGAACGCCCGCACAGCTCTTCTCCAATTTGCGCACGTAAGATTGCACGGCGGGCCGCTAGATTGCCGCAGAACAGCGGCGAATTTAATGTACGAAATCTTCGAGCACACCGCCGATCTTGGCCTGCGGGTGAGGGCGCCCGATTTGGAAACGCTCTTCGCCGACGCCGCTCGTGGTTTGACCTCCATGATTGCCGCGAACCTGGAGGCAATTCGCCCTGTCCGTGAGGTGGCTGTGAGCCTCGCCGGCACACGCCGTGATGACCTGCTGTTCGACTGGTTGAGCGAAATCTTGTACCTCTTCGAGTCGGAACGTTTGTTGCTCGCCGATTTCACCGTGCGGCTCGACGGCGACGGATTAAAGGCGACTGCCCGCGGTGAGCCGCTCGACGAAAGCCGCCATCAACTGGAGCACGAAGTTAAGGCCATCACCTACCACGGGTTGAAAGTCGAGCAGACGTCCGATGGTTGGCTGGCAGAAGTGATTGTGGACATTTAGCGCTTTGGAGTGCGGCGATTCATCGCCGCTTTCCTTTGCGGCGCAGCCGCTTTTGTTCGGCTTCGTCCGATGTAACGGACTTGCGACACGATCGTTTAACCGCAGGGCTAACGGCCCGCGCGTCGGCAACCATGAGCGCGGGCCGTTGGCCCAGCGGTTAAACGACTTTGGCTGTACCAATCCTGAAAGTCACGAAAGCGGCGATGAATCGCCGCACTCCATAGAAAAGGACATCTTCACATGGCCAAAGACGCATACAGCGGACCGCTGGAAAAAATCAACGATAACCTGTGGCGCATCCCCAAGAGCTACAAGGAAGGCATGCGCGTCGATGGGCTGATCTACGCCAGCGAGACGCTGATGCAGCTTATCCGCAAAGATCAGGCGCCCGAGCAGGTGGCCAACGTGGCCTTTTTGCCCGGCATTCAGCACGCGAGCCTCGCCATGCCCGACATCCATTGGGGATACGGTTTTTGCATCGGCGGCGTGTGTGCGACCGATCCGAAAGAGGGCGGCGTGATTTCGCCGGGCGGCGTCGGTTACGACATCAACTGCGGCGTGCGGCTCGTGCGCTCGAATCTGTTTTATCAGGACGTCAAGCCGCACCTCACGGAACTGGTCGAAGAAATGTTCCGCCAGGTGCCCACCGGCGTGGGCCGCTCGGGCAAATACAGCTTCCAGCCGCGCGAGCTGAAGCGGATGATGGCCGAGGGACCAAGCCGTCTGTTGGAACGCGGCCTGGCGACTCCGGGCGACATCGACCATACCGAAGCCCGCGGCCGGCTCGACGGCGCCGAGCCCGAGAACGTCAGCGAGCGGGCGCTGGAGCGCGGCAAAGACCAGTGCGGCACGCTCGGCTCGGGCAACCACTTTATGGAAGTGCAGGTGGTCGACGCCATTTTCGACGACGAAGCCGCGCGCACCATGCACCTGCAAAAAGACATGGTCTGCGTGATGATCCATTCCGGCTCGCGCGGCTTGGGCTACCAGGTTTGCGACGATGCCCTGCGGCTCTTGCGGGGCGTGCCCGAAAGGTACGGCATCAGCCTTCCCGACCGGCAGTTGGCCTGTGCTCCGGTCGAGAGCAGTGAGGGCGAGCATTATCTCGGGGCAATGCGGGCGGCGGCGAATTACGCCTGGTGCAACCGTCAGCTTTTGATGTGGCAAGCCCGCGAGGCGTTCGAAACGATCTTCGCTCGCCCGTGGGAAGAGTTGCAGATGAATCTGGTCTACGACGTGGCCCACAACATCGCCAAATTCGAGGAGCACACCGTCGGCGGACGCACGCGTCGGCTGTGGGTACATCGCAAGGGAGCGACGCGGGCCTTTCCGCCCGACCATGAGGAAGTGCCGCCGATGTACCGCCGCATCGGTCAGCCGGTAATCATTCCCGGTGACATGGGTCGGGCAAGCTGGGTGCTGGCCGGCCAAAACGGCAGCATGGAGCAGACGTTCGGCACGGCCTGCCACGGCGCGGGCCGGCTGATGAGTCGCACCGCCGCCATCAAACACGCGCAAGGTCGCCGCATCGACCAGGAGCTGAAGCAGCAGGGTATTATCGCCCGTGCGCGAAGCTGGAAGGGCCTCGCCGAAGAGCAACCCGCCGCCTACAAAGACGTCAGTCTCGTCGTCGATGTCGTCCACAACGCCGGGCTCGCCAAGAAAGTCGCCCGCATGCGGCCGATCGGCGTGATTAAAGGTTAGTGTCAATCGGAGAAGGGCTCAGCAGAATCTTCGTCGTCGACGCCCGGCGCCAGCGGCATGTCGTTTGGAGAAGAACGTACCGCGGGCAACGGTTCGGGAGAACCAGGCATCATCGCCCCTTCGTGGATCACGTTGGGCGGGGTGATCGCCGGTAGAGCGGGAACCAACGCCGAGTTGGGCGGACAGGGGCACTGCAGGCCCTTGCACAACGGGCACGATTTCTTGCACCACAGCCCCTCGCCAAAGCCGCGCGTAGCCACGTACACTCGGTCCCCCGGCATGAGCTGGTAGTTAGTCGTGGTATCGCCCAGTTGTACGATCTGCCGATAGCAAACAGGCAGCACAATGCGGCAACCTGCGGGCAAGGTGGGACGACTGAGAATGATGTTGCACTGCGAGGCTTTATCGCCCAACCCGCCTGCTGCCATGATGGCGTCGAGCACCGTTTCGCGGCCGATGAAGGGGAACGACCCCGGGGATTCAACTTCGCCCAGTACGTAATAGACCGCGCTTTGCGGGTTAACGAGCCGCACGTTGATCGAACCGTCAGGCGCCGGCTCTTCCAAACGCACCGCCGCCAGGACCTCGTCTTCGACCTGTTCGACCGTTTTGCCGGCGACGATCAACCGGCCATAGCGGCCGAGATCGACGGTGCCGTCAGGCAAAATCGTCTGATCGGCCGGAAGGCGTATCGGCGAGTCGAGCCTGGTCGGTTCGATCACCAATACGTCGCCCGGCTGCAAGATGTAGTCAGGAATGACGGTTTTTTCCAACTCCCGGGGTATGGCCGATTGTCTTGGGATCCCTCGGCGAACAAACTCGGTGGTCTTCATCAAGTGATCGCGTGTGGGAAACAGCACGTTATTCCCCGAACACCCAGCCAACGCTGCAAAAGAGACGAGCAAAGCCGCCATCGCCGAAAACGCCTGTTGTCGTCGCAAGGTGGTCATGTCCGTGTTCCAATTGATGCTGAAAGTTGCCCGTCCGTTTGCCGTAACCGTCGCGTCCGTTGGCATCACGAAAGTCGCTTTCTGGATAACTATCGTCACAATCGTTGCGGTCATTCGTTGGCGCTTGACGGTTTTAACGAATTGCACGATTGCGCCCTTCGGCTTGTGCCGGTTAGGTAAACTTTGCCGGCAGCCGCGCTCTTGCCAACCGCAGCCGCCTGTCTCATAAAGGAAGACCCGGCTGCACTGAAACCTCAGCGGAGTTTTTATGAAGCTCGTCAAATACACGATGCCCGGCGAAGGGGTACGCATGGGCCGCCTGGTCGGCGAGGAGATTGTTCCCCTCGTATCGACGGCAGGCCAATACCAGACGCTTACGGATATCCTGGAAGCCGACGACCCTTTGTCGGTGGTCGACTTACTGGCCGATCCGACGACCGGCTGCGTCTCGCTCGACGCCGTGACGCTCTTGCCGCCCGTCGATCAACAGGAAATCTGGGCGGCCGGAGTGACGTATACCCGCAGCCGGACGGCGCGGATGGAAGAGTCGGAAGGGGCGGCGGCTTGCTACGACAAAGTTTATACGGCGGCCCGGCCCGAGCTGTTTTTCAAGGCCATGCCGTATCGCGTGGTCGGTCCCAATCAGCCGGTGCGCATCCGCAACGACGCCACGTGGAGCGTTCCCGAGCCCGAGTTGGCCTTGGTGCTCAACTCGCGGATGCAGCTCGTGGGTTTTACCATCGGCAACGACATGAGCTCGCGCGACATCGAGGGCGAGAATCCGCTTTATCTGCCGCAGGCCAAGGTCTACAACCAGTCGTGCGCCATCGGGCCTTGCATCACAATCGCTGAGAGCATGCCCGACCGCGACCAGATCGGCATTCACATGGCCGTGCTGCGCAAGCACAGCATTGCCTTCGAGGGCCGCACTACGGTCGGCCACATGCACCGCACGTTCGACGACCTGATCGAGTACCTCGGCCGCGACAATACGTTCCGTTACGGCGTCGTCCTGCTGACGGGCACCGGCATCGTGCCGGACGACGATTTCCGCCTCCGCGCGGGCGATATCATCAACATCTCCATCGACGGCATTGGCATGTTGGTCAATCCTGTCTCGCAGGGATAAGAACTGCCAGGCGATAAGTAGGTCAGGCTTTCCAGCCTGACGTGTCATGTCATGCTCGAGCCACTTAAACCGCCCAACACCGATCCCACGCCGGTTTTCGAGGCGTTCCGCGGCAGCTACGGCACGGAGTTGCTCACTGCGGCCGTAGCACACTTCGATCTGTTCGGCCGCTTGGCCGAGCAGCCGCTTGTGGCTGAGGAACTCGCGGCAAAACTCGGCCTCGAAGCTCGTCCCGCGGTCGTGCTCTTCACTGCCTTGCGGGCGATGGGCTTGCTGACTGCCGGCGCCGACGGGCGACTGGACCTGACACCGCTGGCGCGCGAGCACCTGTTGCCCGGCGGCGAGTTCGACGTCGGCGCGTACATCGGCCTGGCCGCCGAGAGCCCCGGAGTGCTGACGATGGTCGAGCGCTTGCGGACGAACCGCGCACCGGGCATGGGCGAAAACGAAGACGGCGCCGCGTTTATCTATCGCGACGGAATTCGTTCGGCGATGGATCAGGAAGCATCGGCCCGGCACCTGACGCTGGCCTTGGCGGGACGTGCCAAGAACGTGGCGCCGGTGCTCGCCGAGCGCCTGCCGCTCGACGGTTCCAAACTGCTTCTCGACGTGGGCGGCGGTAGCGGCATGTATGCGGTGACCTATCTGCGGCGATGTCCCAAATTGAAGGCGATTGTCTGGGACCGCGCCGAGGTGCTCAAAGTCGCCCGTGAAATGGCCGACGCCTATCAGGTGAGCGATCGCTTGGAGTGCCGGCCGGGCGACATGTTCGCCGACCCTTTGCCGGATGGCGTCGATTCTATTTTGCTGTCGAACGTTTTGCACGACTGGGACGTTCCCGACTGCCGGCGATTGGTGGCCCGCTCGGCGGCTGCTTTGCCGCCGGGTGGTCGTCTGCTGATTCACGACGTGTTTCTCAACGATGCGCTCGACGGCCCTTTGGCGGTGGCCCTTTATTCCGCCGCGTTGTTCAGCATTACCGAAGGCCGCGCCTACAGCGCCGCCGAATACCGCGAGTGGCTCCTTGCCGCCGGCTTACAGCCGCAACCCATCGTGCCCACACTCATTCACTGCGGCGTGCTCGAAGGACGCAAGTTGCTTTCGTAGGGTGGAACTGGGCTGCGGCGAAATCCGCACTTTCGATGCCCATAACTACGTTCGCTAGTGCCGATTCTGTGCCGACTTTTACGTAGCCCAGGCATTTATGCCTGGGTAACGAAGACGCAATCCAGTTTTTTTCGCACGTGACCGCGTCG
>DASSFG010000748.1:0-5659 GCA_035694685.1 Pirellulales bacterium | reverse complement strand
CGTGACCAACAGGTTGCCGGGCTTCACGTCGCGGTGGATCAGACCTCGACTGTGTGCGTAGGCCAAGCCCCGCGCGGCCTGCGAAATGATGGAGGCGGCGGACTGCATGCTCAGGCGGCCTTCGCGGCGTATCAATTGTCGCAGGTTGTTGCCCGGCACGTACTCGGTGACCAAGAAGTGGACGTTCTGGTCATGGCCCGCGTCATAAGCCCGTACCAGGTTCTCGTGATCGAGCTGCGCCTGCGTGCGGATCTCGCGGTTGAAACTGGCGATCGACTCGGGCGTGCTTTTGTGCGGAGGAAGCACTTTAACGGCCACGGTGCGGCCCATGACGGAGTGCTCCGCCTTGTAGACTTCACCCATGCCGCCCTTGCCGAGCGAGTCGATGAGATGGTAGGCGCCGAGCGTGAACTTGATGCGTCCGCGGCCGAGTTGCTGGGCCTGCCAGCGATTGATCTTGCCGAGGTCGATCAGCTCCTTGGCTAGACGTTCGTCGCTAAGCGGGCCGCTGCGTTGGCGCTCGGCGTCGATGCGCGCAACCGCAGCATCGAGATCCTCGCGCGTCAGCAAGCCGCTGGCCACGGCCGATTGTTGAAAGATGGACTTTGTCAAGGTCGTGGGAACCTGAAGGCAAAACATCGCCCGCTCGACACTCAGCTCTTCCCTGACCACCGTTTAACACTACCACCGGGGGTGGGGCGCGCCAAGTAGCCGCCCCTTAGCTCACACCGAAACTCCGCCAGGCAGGCGGTGGTTCGGCGGTCAGGACGATCCTCTCGGGTCGGGTGGGATGTGCCAATTCTAACAGTCGACTGTGCAAGGCAATCCCACTGGCGAACGGTTCGCGGCTGCCGTACTTGCGATCGCCAAGAATGGGCAACCCTCGGGCGGCAAGTTGCACTCGAATCTGGTGTTTTCGCCCAGTTTGCAGCTCAATCTCCAGCAGCCAGCCGAAGGCCAAACGTCGCAGTCGGCGATAGCTCAGCCGGGCAAGCTGGCCGCCGGTAGAGGGCCGCCCGATAAGACACATCCGCTGGTGAGACTCGTCTTTCACCAGCCAATCGACGCACGTCTCGGTCTCGGCCGGCTCACCGGAGACGGCGGCCCAATAGAGCTTGCGCGTGGCGCGGTCGCGGAACTGCTCTGAGAGCCTGCGAGCGGCCTTGGATGTTCGGGCGAAGACCACCACTCCCGACACCGCCGAGTCGAGCCGGCTCACGGTGCCGAGATAAACGTTTCCCGGTTTGTGGTACTTGCGTTTGACGTAGGCTTTGGCCAACTCGAGCAGACTGGGCCTGCCGACCGGGGCCCCCTGCGTGGCAATTCCGGCGGGCTTATTCACGGCCAGCAGGTGATTGTCTTCATAGAGAACGTCCAAGGGAGTGCGTTGCATGGCATACGTTGCAACCGGAACTAAGTTTATGATCGATTGTAGACCTGAACCCTGAATCCTGCCTATCCTGTGAAGATGTCTTCCTGCTTTGTCGATAAGTAGGATTGTTCACACCCTACGAAGTTTGCGGTAAGCGGCATGTTTTACGACGGCCGCCTGGCGCGGGTGCGGACGCTGCACCCGTTCCATCTTCCAACGCGAGGAATGCCGGTGAGGGGGACCACCGTTCGCGGAATTTGTCTGTGCGCCGTGTCGGCGCTGGCCGGCTGCTCCAGCTTTCAGCAGCGATCGCTGCGCATCGACTCGGCCGCCGGCATGTATCAGGGAGTGACGCTCACCTATAAGGTCGACGGTGGCCAGCTTAGCGAGCCGCTGACCGTGGCCCGCATCACCGGCAACCAGGTGACGCAAGAGCGTTTGCCGAGCAGCCCCTACCCCGATCAGTCGGTGGTGCGGCTCTCGATTCGCTATCCGCACCCCGACGGCAAGTCGGGTTTCGCCTTGGCGGAAATGGTGGTCGAAACACGCCGACCGGCGAACAATCAAGTCAAAAAGGCAGTCTGGGAGCAATGGAGCGACAGTTTCGCAACGGTCGCGCGCGACCTCTTGCCCGGCATGAAGATGAGCGACGACGTCTTCGAGGCCTGGTCGCTCGACATCAGCCGCAGCGACGTCGACCGTGTGATTCAAGGCCTGTCGCAAAGCGGCTACTTCGCCAACCCATCGAAGCAAACGCTGGGCGTCGAATTGGCGGTCCGCATCGACAACTTTCAGGCCATGAAGCAGTGGACGCGCGAGCCGGAGCTCGACATTCTGCTCGAGCGCGTGCGACAGCAAGGGCGGCTGGTGTCGTACGTCCACCCGGCGGACCTTAGCGGTCCGACCGGCACCATCGTCTATGGCCGGAACTTCAACGAAGCGACCCTGGTCTCCCACGAACAAGCGGGTCCCTCGCTGATGCCCGCTGGCCCGCCCAACAGCGCCTATCAATTACCGCCTCAGTCAGCGGCGCCGCAACCAGCGCCACAAACGCTGCCGATGCCTTCGCAGTCGGCGGCCCCCACGCGGTCGCGAACGGATCTTGGTTTGCCGCCGTCGAATACCCCACGACAGACGCCGAACCGGGCCCTCTGGGACCGCTCGCCGTTTGGCCGGCCACCGGCCACCGTGCAAGCTCTTCCGGGACGTACGCCGAATGCCATGCAGGCGCCGTCGAGTGATCCACGCAATCGCCGGCAATATCCGCAGCCGTATCGGCGGGGAGCGCAGCCGCCGGTTCCCTCGCCCAAAGCCGCGGCCCAACAGGTAACGCCGCAAGATCGTGGTCGATTCGCGCCACAACAACGAATGCCTCGTATGCCGTGGCAGCGGCCGTCCTCGCCGCAAGCCCCGGCCTCGCCGCAAGCCAACATGCAACAACCTGCGGCGCCGCCCTACGCGCCGAATGGTTATCGGCAAGATCCACGACGGCCGACTTTTCCGCGGTCGTCGTCAGCGCCCGCGCAGTCGCCGAACAACGGTAGCCGGTTGCCCCCGCGATTGCAACGGTTCTTCAAGCCGCCCGCCAGCGCGTCGAACGGTCAAGGCGAGCTATCGGCCGGATTGCACGACGGTATTCCAGAGCCGCCGCAAATCAGTACGCCTTCGGCGTACCGGTAGTTACACAATCCTGGGCGCCGCTCGCCTGTGGCGAGCGGGAGGCGTCAGCCCCCCGGTAGTACAGCCAATTCGCTGCGGCCATAACGTGCGACGCGGGTCAAGATCAGGTACCACCGACACGCTTACGCGTGTCGCTCGCCTGTGGCGAGCGGGAGGTGACTCGACCGGTAATTCATTCGCTGGAAACGAGCTCCTGCCAGGGGTTGCGCGACATACACAACCGCTACGCTATCGCGTGCTGCTCGCCTTTCGGCTCGTTTCTGATCCCCTCGGCGTATCAATGACGTCGACAATCCCCACGTCGATGTACTGCCCGCCACCGGTTTGCTTGCAGTGAACGGACATCAGGTTCTTGCCCGGCCGCAAGGCAGCCCGCGCCTCTTCACGCATGGGAAACGCGCCGTAGCCAACCGTGTAGCCCGGCAGTTTCGCCGCTAACACTCCGTTGAGGTAAATCTCGGCGTCTTCATCGTGGTGCACCGTCAGGTGCGGGTCGTTGAGCAATCCTTCGCCGGCGGCACTCTCAGGCAAATCGAAGGTTTGCCGCAGCCAAATGTCCGGCGTGCTCCACTCGGTGCGGACGACGGCGCCCGGCGTGCCTTTCGTTCCGAAACCGGCGGGGGCCAGTCGCCACGACGAATCGTCGAACCCGCTCTTCATCCAACCGTCCGGCGGATCGCTGGTCGTGTAACGCCAGTCGTTGGCCGTCTCTTGTGAAGTGGGCACGACGGCCAGCAGCTTCGGCGGCGGCTGGTAAAGCCGCCGGTGCGAAGCGGCCAAACGCTCAGCCGGTATCTTCAAGATCTCACGATCGTAAGTCATCAGCCCGTTCACCTCCGTCTCGACGTCGGTCGTTTGCGTGTAGACCGCCGCTGACAGCCCCGGCTCGCCGATCAACTGCCGCAGGCCGAAGATCAGGCCGAAGTATGCCTCGGCCAGCGCTTTCTCGTCGGCATAATTGCGATAGCCCCAGTTCTTCTCGCTCAGCCAGGTGTGGCCTTTTAGCGGCAGTCCCAGCCCACCATATTCGCCGAGCACCGCCGCCCGTTGCGGTTCTGGCTGGGGCGAATTGGGCGCGGGATAGCTGTGGATGTCGTGAACGTCGCCGACGGGGAAATCGTTCCAGCCGCTGGCGCAGTTCACCAGCCGCGTCGGGTCGTAGCTTTTCGTCCACTCCGTGATGCGCTGGGTGTCGAACTGTCCCCAGCCCTCGTTGAACACCACCCACATCACCACGCTCGGCACGTTTTGCAAGGCGTCGATCATGGCCTTCAATTCGCGTTCGTAGATACGGGCCGATTCGGGCGACCGCTCGATCTCGCCCTTGCCCAGCGCAACCGATTGATCGCCGCTGGGCATGTCCTGCCAGACCAAAAGGCCGAGCTTGTCGCACCAATAATACCAGCGGGCCGGCTCGACCTTGACGTGCTTGCGGCACATGTTGAAGCCGATCTTGCGCGTCACTTCCACGTCGTAGCGCAGGGCCTCGTCGGTGGGCGCGGTATAAATGCCGTCGGGCCAGAAGCCCTGGTCGAGCGGACCAAACATGAACAACGGCTTATCGTTCAAAAACAGCCGCGTCACCCCATTTTCGTCCTTCCCGAGCGACACCTTGCGCAGGCCAAAGTAGCTTGTCACCTGGTCGGCGGGTTTGTCGGGATCGCCGAGTGTAACCGTCAGATCGTACAGCCACGGTTCTTCGGGCGACCAGGCGCGCACCGTGGCCAGGGGAACCGTCAGCTCCTCTCCCGGGCGGCCGCTTGCCGAAACCGACTTCAGCGTCGCTTTTTCTGAACCTGCGCTCGCACCGTTGACCTTTACCGTCACGCGTTTGTCGGCAGCATCCTTACTGCAAAGTGCAGTCACCTTGACCTGCTTGCCGTCGAGATCGGGCACGATTTTCAACGAGGTGACGTGCGCGGCTGGCACCGGCTCGAGCCACACCGTCTGCCAAATGCCCGTGTTGGGCGTATAAAAGATGCCGCCCGGTTTGTTCACTTGCTTGCCGCGCGGTTGCGGCCCAGCGTCGCTAGGATCCCAGACGGAGACGACGATCTCATGCTGTTCGGCGCCCGCCAAGGCAGGTGTGATATTGAAGCTGAACGGATCGTAGCCGCCGCGATGGTCGCCGATTTCCTTTCCGTTGACCCAGACCTTCGTGTCCCAATCGACCGCGCCGAAGTGCAGCCGCACCTGTTGGCCCGACCAACCGTCGCCGAGCTTGAATTTGCGTCGATACCACAGCCGCTGATCGGGTCCGACCCGCTTCATCACCCCCGACAAAGCCGACTCAACGGGAAACGGCACGAGAATCTCGCCGTCGAACTGTTCCGGCCGCGGAGCGTCTTTCGGCACAATCGCGTATTCCCAGAGGCCGTTCAAGTTCTGCCAGCTCTCGCGCACCATCTGTGGCCGAGGGTATTCCGGCAAGGGGCGGTCCGCCTTGACGTCTTTTGCCCAACGTGTTTTCAGTGGTCCTTTGGCGGGTTGCCACTCGCCCACGGCGGTGAGCGGCAGGGCAATGGCAATGATCAGGCTTAGCAGCGTCGATCTCATGGGTGGCCGTCCAGGTTCGCGAGTTTGTCCGCTTGTCCAGAAGAACAAGCG
>DASSFG010000747.1:0-5537 GCA_035694685.1 Pirellulales bacterium | reverse complement strand
GCTTTCAGTTCAGCTTGCGTGTACGGCGCAAGCGCCACCGTCTCATACATCCGCGGAACGCAGGTGTTCCAGCCGCGCTTGGCGTGCAGCTCGGCGGCCAGGGCGCGGGCGCTTTCCAGTTCGCCGTGCGTTAAAAAAATTTGCCGCGGAGGCGAAAGCGGCGCCAGCCAACGCAACAGCTCGCTGTGCCCTGCGTGACCGCTCAGGGCCGAGACCTCTGCCATCGCCGCCCTCACGGGAACGCTGGCGCCGTGAATGCGCAGCGACTTCGCCCCTTCCTGCAGTTGCCGCCCGCGGGTGCCGGCGGCCATGAAACCTCCCAGCACGATGGTGTTCTCCGCGTGAGGCAGCCGTTGCCGCAAATGGTGCAGGATTCGGCCGCCGACCATCATGCCCGAGGAGGAAATGATCACCGCCGGACCTCGCACGTCGTTGATGGCTTTCGATTCAGCAACGGTGCGAGCAAGGTGTACGCGGTGAAAATCGAGCGGCAAAGGGCGGCCCTCCAGGCAACTTTCGCTCAAGTCGAGGTCGCCGGCGTGTTCGGAGTAAATGCGCGTGGCATCGACCGCCATGGGACTGTCGAGATAAATCGGCAGCGGCGGAATGCGGCCTTGGGCCGCCAGCACCGTGAGCAAGTACATGAGCTGCTGCGCCCGCCCCACGGCGAACGACGCCATCACCATCACGCCGCCGCGCGCCACGGCCGCCTGCACCACCGCCGCAAGCTGGTCGAGCACGCGCTCCGGCTCGTGCTCGCGATTGCCATAAGTGCTCTCGCAGATCAAATAGTCGCACTCGGGCGGCGGGGCGGGATCGTGGTAGAGCGGCGCGTCGTAACGGCCTACGTCGCCCGAAAACAGGATGCGCAGGGGCTGGCTTCCCTGGCGCACTTCGACCTCGATCATGGCCGAGCCGAGCAGATGGCCGGCGTCGTGGTAGCGGCACCAGATCAGCCCGGCCGGGTTGAACCATTGGCCGCGTTCGACCGGCCGCAACAGCTTCAGGGCCCGCTCAACGTCGTGATCGTCGTACAAGGGCAAGGCGGGGTGATGCTTGCTGTACTTTTTACGGTTGGCGTATTCAGCCTCTTCCTCCTGGTTGAAGGCGGCGTCGTAGAGGATGACGTCGGCGAGCTGTCGGGTGGCCGGCGTACACCACACGTCGCGCTGGAAGCCGAGCTTCACGAGCCGTGGCAGGTAACCGACATGGTCGATATGGGCGTGCGTGAGCACGACGCACGCGAGCTTGCCCACGTCGAACTGAGGCGGTTGCCAGTTCTTGAGCCGCAGCTCCTTCAGTCCCTGGAACAGGCCACAATCGACGAGCACTTGAGCATCGTCAGCCGCGAGCAGGTACTTCGAGCCCGTGACGGTTTCGGCGGCGCCGTGAAAAGTGAGGTTGACCACGCGGGCCATTATGACCGACGCCGCCGTTCAAACCAATCGGCAAAATAGACGGCCAGCAAAATCGGCATGAACAAGGCCATGCCCCCGACGACCTTCATCAGCAACTTGCCGGCGGGAGGCGGACAAGTATGGGCGCCCAGCACCACGGCGGCCACCGTCATCACGGTCAGCAGCGACTTCAGGCCATATTGAAAGGCCCGCGCCTGATACGTTGGCTGGCGAAGTTTTACTTGAGACATAGAATCCGCCTGCTCTCTTGATTTCACTTTTGCGGACCATTGCGATTGAAATCCGGTTGACATCCTCGCCCCGCCAGCCCCATTAGACCGCGCCGTGGCGGTTGGGCAAAGTCGCACTGCCAGCGAAGGCGCACCACCCAGCGATAGCGGCGAATTTAAGCGGGCATCGCTGGCGAGCATCGGGGAACCACCACCCAGTCAGCGAGCCGGCAGAACGGAAAAACATCGACTTGAGCCCGAAGGCTCTTGCTCAAGGCTGCAAAAAAGGGTACAAAAGAACAGTGATAGAAGGCAGTGGAATCCCGGCCGACTTGCTATCGGTTCCAAACACGGCTGCTAAGAGCGCTGCGCCACCACGGGCCGCCCTCCAGGAATCGGATGGTAGAAAAAGTGACCCGCGAACCGTTTGCACAAGGCTGCTGTCTATTGGCTCGCAGAGGAGAATGAACGATGATTGCCTTTGACATTCGCAAAACGATTGAAGCCGCAGCGTATCTCATCAAGCGACATGCCTGTCGCTCTGAGAACTACATGAGGCTTATTAAGCTCCTCTACCTCGCCGACCGCCTTAGTCTTAAGGAACGCGGCGTGACCATCTGCGGCGGAAGCGTTTACGCGATGAAGAGGGGGCCCGTAATGAGTCAACCGCTCGACCTAATCAAGGGCCGCGACCCACAATCAACCGAGTGGGAGCAGTTCATCAAGAAGGATGAATTCGATGTTTGCCTTGTTCGCGACCCAGGTAACATGAACCTGTCGCGGGCTGACATAAAAATCCTGGAACGTGTAGCGGAAGAGTTTCGCACATTGGATGAATGGGCACTCGTTCATTGGTGCCACAAAAACCTGCCGGAATACCAGAAAAACTGGCAATCGCGTGGGGAAAAAACGCGAAAGCGCATTCCGTTCGAAGACGTGCTGGAAGCGGTCGGTCGCACGAAAGACCGGAATGCAATTGTTTCTGCGGTAAACGAGCGGTCGGCATTTGCAAGATTCTTCAATAACCACTTGCCTAGCTAATCGAACCGCATGGACCAAGGCGATTGCTTCTTTAACAAGGCTGCGCCGGGCTTGCCGTCTCACCCATGGATAATTCTGTCGTTTCCACCAGACGATCCAAGCAACGTCGTGATCGTCAATCTAACCGATGCTGCCAACCACGATGACAAGTCGTGCGTGCTCAAGCCATCAGATCACCCTGGGGTAATCACTAAAACCAGTTGCGTCAATTACCGCGATGCCATCATCACAGATATGGCGACGCTGCAACATGCCAAGAAAAGCGGCCTTCTGGATTTGAAACCACCCGTTCCGGACGATACGCTCGATAAGATCATTAGCGGAGCGGTCGAGACGGACGAATTGCGAAATGCGATCCGCGCCCTGCTCAGGCAACAGGGCATTTTGCCGGAATGACTCCCATGCCCCGGCCGTATCCAGTTGGCGATCATGGTTGAGCGACCTCGCTACGGCCGCGGGCGTTCTTGCACGACGGTGTGCGGCATGCGGATTTCCAAGGCCAGTGCTTCGGGATTGGTGGCTACCGCCAGGGCCTGCACGCCGCTGACGTTCTGCGATTGATAAAGCTTGAGCAGATGCTGGTCGAAGGTCTGCATGCCGCGTTCGCGGGTGGCGATGTAATCGGCCAGGTCGCTGATGCGGTTCTCCATGATGTATTTCGCCGTTACCGAGTCGCCCCGCAACAGCTCCACCACCGGCCGGTGCCGGCCATCCGTGCCCACCGTCAATCGTTGTGAAACGACGCCCACCAGCGCGGCCGCAAGCTGTTGCCGAGCGATCGGCAACACGACGGGCGGCACCATTGCCAGCAGCCGCTCGATGGTCTGCGGCGCGTTCGAGGCGTGAACGGTGGACAACACCTGGTGACCGGTGTCCGCCGCGCGCAGCGCCATCTGTACCGTCTCCGCGTCGCGCAGCTCGCCGACGAGAATCACGTCGGGGGCCTGCCGCATCGCTTGCCGCAATCCGTGGTCGAACGACGGTGTATCACGGCCCACCTCGACGTGCGAAACGAGCGACTTCTTTGACGTATGTTCGTACTCGACCGGATCTTCGATGGTCAAGATTTTGAGGTGGTATTGGCTGTTGAGCAGATCGACCAAGGCGGCCAGCGTGGTGCTTTTGCCGCTGCCGGTCGCCCCGCTCATCAGCACCAGGCCGCGGCGCGCCTCCGCCAATTCGGCCAAGAGCGGCGGCAGGTTCAACTCCGCCAGCGAACGGATTTTGGGCAGAATCAGCCGAATCACCAGTCCCGGCAGCCCTAAGTGACTGTAGAGATTGCAGCGGAAGCGTCCCAGGCCGGGCATCGCATAGGCGAAGTCGTAGCCCCGCACCATGGCGGCGTTGATGTCGTCGATGACGGTCCGCGGAGCGATCGCCCGAATGAACTGCCGCATCTGATCGTCGCCCAGCGGCGGCGACTCGATCTCGCGCACTTGTCCCGTCACGCGCAGCCGCGGCGGCGACCCCGGCTGCAAGTGCAGGTCCGAGGCCTGCTGATCGACGGCGAATTTTAGAAGCTGGTCGATGGTCATGGGAGTGAGTGGAAAGTGAAAAGTGGAAAGTGGAAAGAGATCAGCGATGAACGATAAAAGATGAGGGATGAAGGATGAGGCCGCGTTGATTTTCTGTGTTCACCGGCCCCTAACCCTACCCGCTGGGCCTTTCACTCTCCTCTTTCCAACTTTGACTTTCCCCTTTCCCCTTTCCCCTTTCCCCTTTCCCCTTTCCCCTTTCCCCTTTCCCCTTTCCACTTTCCACTTTCCACTTATTCCACCCTTACTTTACTGATTTCTCGACTTCGTTCAGCACTTTGTCGGCTTCGGCTTCGATCTGCGGGGCAAGTTGCTCGATTTTGTGCTCGATGGCAGGCGCCTCTTGGTAAAAGAAGTAGGCCAGCGCCACGAGCAGCATCGGAACGAAAGCATACAGCGTGTTCAACACGGCCGGCCGCATGCGATGCCAGCGCGATGCCCAGTAGTAGACGGCGTAAGGCGGCGCGAGCACGCAAGCCAGCCCGTGCCGCAGGCTGTCTTTGAACGGCAAAGTCAGCAGGTACGACATTCCTACGCAAAACATACCGATGTTGCTGGCCACGATCATCACGGCACCCGTGTGCAGCAGCACCTTCGCTTTGAAAAGGAAGCCATACAACATCAGTACGAGCGATGCCAGCGATACGTAGTAGAGTACGTCGCGCGTTTTGCGCAGCCAGCGTGAGATGAGCCGCGCGGTGAGGCTGGGGAAATTCCACCACCAAGGCGGCGCACCGGAGGCGCCGCGTGCGAAACGGCCATCGAAGGAATCTCCGACCGAGTAATTCGGCAGGCCGCGGTTCTTCAGCACCTCGTCAGCGGCTTCGGCCGACACCGCCGAGGGCCAGGCCGCCAGTTTGGCCTCGCCCGGCCGCAGGCTCAGAGGCGGAGGCGACTGGAGCAAATGAGCGGGGCTGCGCTCGGGCAGGCCGTCTTCGAGCGGGGCCAATCGCAATTCTTCCTCCGGCGCTTCGTCGGCCAGCGGTACGACGACGTGATGGCCACATTTACGACAGCGGCCATGCCTACCGCCGGCCTGGTCATCGGCATGAAACACGTGGCCGCATTGCTCACAAGCAAACTGGATCGACATCGGTCATCCATCTTCGCAGGGCCAACGAAACGAGGGGGAATACTTGATTCTAACTCCACACCGCGGCTCAGGGGAGTGTGGCGAGGAGGGCCTCATGCCGTCTCCAACGTCAGCTCCGGCTAAAAAAAACGCCTGAGCGTCTCGCGGTAGTGTCGCAAAGTTGAGCTGCTGATCCCACCCTGGACTGCGCAAATTGCGGTTTTGCGAGGCGACTCGCTTGATGCCAGTTTTGTTCCGCCAC
>DASSFG010000746.1:0-5124 GCA_035694685.1 Pirellulales bacterium | reverse complement strand
CCGGCTCGCTGGAAGTGCTCGCCACCGTTTCGGAGATGGGTGAAGCCGAGGTCGCCAGGGCCGTCGAGGCGGCGCAGCACGCCTTTCAGGGAAACGGTCGCACGGCCTGGCGCAACGTCGACGTCGAGGAGCGGATCGAATTGGTCAACCGCCTCGTCGAATTGTGCGACCGCGATCGCGACGTGCTGCTGGCCTGCGAGATTCGCGACGGCGGTAAGGTCTCGGAACTGGCCGAGGGCGACTTTACGCAGATTCGCCAGTGCGCCGAATACTTTAGCGACGTTGCCCGGCGCATCACCATGGGCGACGGCCCCGCGATGCGCGTCTCAGACACCATGCGCGGATTCAGCTATCGCGAACCCTGGGGAGTAGTCGCCGGCATCATCCCCTGGAACTATCCCGTCGTGCTGACGTCGTGGTTTATGTTCCCTGCCTTGCTGTCGGGTAACACCATTCTCATCAAGCCCGCCGAAGATACCCCGCTTTCCGCGCTTTACATCGGCAAGCTGGCACAGGAAGCGGGCTTTCCGCCGGGCGTGATCAACGTTTTGCCCGGCCGCGGCGAAATCACCGGCAACGCCATTGCCGAAAACCCCGGAGTGCGCTTCATTTCGTTCACCGGTTCGCCCGGCGTGGGGCAAGCGATCTTGCGCACGTGCGACCGGCACGGCACGCGGATGAAGCGCGAGATGGGCGGAAACGGCGCGGCGATCGTGCTCGACGACGCCGAACCGGAGGTGGTCGCCCGGCTGATCGGCCGACACACCAACCAGCACTACGGGCAGACCTGCTGCACGATCCACCGAGTGTTCGTCGACCGCAAGATTGCCGACGATTTCATCGACGCCGAGCGGGCGTTTTTTAAAGAATTGAAGATCGGCTATCAGGCCGACGAGGGAACGCAGCTTGGCGCCGTGATCAATCCCACGCAGCGGCGGCGCATTTTGCAGGCCCAGCAAGAGACGGTGGCCCGCGGCGGCCAGCCGCTGTTGGCCGGCGGCGAGGCGGCCGTGGCCGGCAAGCAGGGCTTTTATTTGAAGCCGGCTTTGTATCGCACCGAACCGGGGCTGAACGTAAACCCCGCCGAAGTCTTCCACACCTACGCCACGATTTGTCCGGTGTCGTCGGCGGAAGAGGCCCTCGAGCTGGCCAACCGCTCTCCTTACGGCCTAGGCGCAAGCGTATGGACCAAGGACGTGGAGCGCGGCGTCGCGCTGGCCAAGCAGTTCCGCGACGGCACCGTGCAGGTGAACTGCCATAATTCGATTGCCTACGGTCTGCCCTACGGCGGCCAGGGAATTTCGGGCGGCCCCGGCGGCGGCGTCAACTGCGAAGAAACGTTTCTCGACTATACCCAGGTCAAGGCCGTCTACGTCGCCGACTATCCGGCGTAGTGTTTTGACCGAACGTCGCCCGGCGACCATGATCTGTTAAGCGGCGCGGATCGCGGGGCCGGACTTGAACGCGCGCTTCCTTTCCATTTGGAGTACCTTTGCCATGCGTGAAAAAAATTCACCGCCGCCCTCGTTGCACGAGGCCGATGCGGGCCCGCTCGGTCGGCGCGAGCTCTTGGCCTATACCGCCGCGTTTGGGTCGGCGTTCTTGGCCGCTCAAGGGCTGGTGCGCGGCGAAGAGCGGGACACCAAGCGCGACAGCGTTCCGCCGGAGAAGCAGGTCGGCAAGCGATACGACATGAAAAAGTCGATCAATCTCTGGGCCCTGCCCTACCCGCAGAAGATGAGCCTGGAAGATTGCTTTCGGCTGGCCAAGGACGCCGGTTTTGACGGCGTGGAAATCAATTTTGCGCTGGACGGCGAGTTTTCAGCCGAGTCGAAACCGGCCGACATCGACCGCGTTCGCAAGACGGCCGACAAGGCCGGGATCGCCATCAGCGGCGTCTGCTCGTTTCTTTATTGGCCCTATTCGCTGACCGCCAACGATCCCGAGCGGCGCAGGAAAGGCTTGGAGCTTGCCCGCCAGATGATCGCCGCCGCCGAGCGGCTGGGGACCGACAATTTGCTGGTGGTGCCCGGCGCGGTCTACATCCCGTGGATCGAGGGAACCGAGCCGGTGCCCAACGACGTTTGCGACCGCCGGGCGCGCGAAGCGATCCGTCAACTTGTGCCGGTAGCGGAGAGGGCCGGCGTGACGTTGAACCTGGAAAACATCTTCGCCAACGCCTTTTTGTTCAGCCCGCAGGAAATGGTCGAATTCGTCGACAGCTTTCAGAGCCCGCACGTGCGGGTCCATTTCGACACGGGCAACATCATGCAATACCAGTTCCCCGAGCACTGGATACCGATCCTGGGCGAGCGGATCAAGAACATCCACTTCAAAGAGTGGGACAAGCGCACGCACGAGTTCAACCTGGCCACGTTCCGCACGCTGCTCGACGGCACCACCAACTGGCCCGCCGTGATCGACGCCCTCGACCAGGTCGGCTACGACGGCTACCTGACGTTCGAGTACTTCCATCCCTTCCAGCACTATCCCGAAGCGCTGGTCTATCAAACCTCCGACGCCCTCGACCGCATGCTGGGGCGGAAGTTTTAAGACCAGGTGCCGCGATACGCTTTTTGCTGGGCTCCGACGTAGACTACAATGGAATGGTGGAGAGGAGGGATCTGCATGGCTTCCGCGCAATCATCAAGTAGTTCAGTCGTGCCGAAGTTGATGGCTACGGTAAAGCGATTGACTCCGGCCGAACTGTCGGAATTCAAGCGGCGCTTTGCGGCGTGGCAGAAAAAGGACGGCGCCGAGACTGAGCAAGATCAAGCTCTGGTCGAGACGTGTCAATTGCGTCTGTCCGTGGCCGACGAGCGCCGGCTGAAGACGCTCATTAGCAAAAGTGAACGAGGAACGCTGGACGCAAGTGAACTGCGGGAATACCGCAGTCTCGTGAGTCGCGCTGAAAAACTCGACGTGGTCCGTCTAGGGGCCTTAACGCAGCTCGCCCGCCGTTGGGAAAAGCCCGTGAGCGCCGTCATGGAAATCGTCGGCTGGGAGGATGGAGATGGGGGGCCGACGCGCCATCCCACGGTCGCTCCGAAGACGCGTGCGCGACCGCGCCCATGACCGTTGCGAGTACTGCCGGCACCTCGCGGCATACGCCTGCGCGCCGTTCGTCTGCGAGCACGTTCGGCCGCTCGTGCGCGGCTCAGGCGATACGTTTTCCGAATTGGCCTGGGCTTGCCCTGCATGCAACAGCCACAAATACGATAAGACCCAGGCCCGCGACCCGCAGACCGGGCGCATCGTGCCGATCTTCAATCCGCGCCGTCAGAATTGGTCACGGCACTTTTCCTGGAGCGACGATTTCTTGCTCATCCGCGGGCAGACCGCAATAGGTAGGGCAACCGTCGACTGTTTATACTTGAACCGTCTAGAGGTGGTGAACTTGCGCCGCGTGTTACAGGCCTGCGGCGAGCATCCGCCGATGGAATAGTGGTGCCGCATCATCCCTATTTCACGTGCTAGACATAGACACTGCAAATTCCCACAATCGCGAATGTCTTGGCTCGGCTTGAACGCCCGAGGAATGAACAGGAGAGGGATAAGATGCGGAAGAAGACTCGCCGCATGGGCGGATCAGGCAAAAAGTCGCGCCGCCAGTTCTTGGCCGCCGTGGCATCGCGAGCGTGTGCGATCACGTGCTACAGGCCAGTGACACCGTCGACGAGCCCGATGATTCCGGTCTGCGGGGAGAGTGACGCCGATCTGGCTCCCTTTGACGAACTTATGACTTCGTTCGTGACGGAGCACCAGGTGCCCGGAGCGGCGCTGGCCGTAACGAAAGACGGCAGCCTGGTGTACGCGCGCGGCTTCGGCTGGGCCGACGTCGAGGCAAAACGGCCGGTTGCGCCCAAGGCGCTGTTTCGCATTGCCAGTGTATCGAAACCGATCACCGCGGTGGCGGTGTTGCAGCTCGTCGAGCGCGGGTTGTTGAAGACCGACGATAAAGTCCTGGACCTGCTCGGATTATCGCCGTATCTCCAAGCGGGTACGAAACCCGACGAACGCTGGCAGCAGATCACGGTCGCCGATTGCCTGAGGCACACCGGCGGCTGGGACCGCGACGTTTCGGGCGATCCCATCGGATGGGCGCGCGAAATCGGCGCGGCATTCGGTCTGCGCGGCCCGGCCACGCCGGCCGACATCGTGCGTTTTATGATGGGCCAGCCGCTCGACTTCGAGCCCGGCAGCCGCTTTGCCTATTCTAACCTCGGCTATCTGGTGTTAGGCCGCATCATCGAGAAAGTGACGGGCGAGAAGTACGAAGCCCATGTGAAGCGAGAGGTGCTTGAGCCGTTGGGCATTCGCTCGGCGCGGCTTGGTTTCGCGCTGGCCCGGCGTCGTGCAAATGGCGAGGTCAAATACTACGACTCACAGCACCGCACCGGCCCGTCGCTCTGGCCGCCGCATCAGCAGGTACCGGTGCAGTACGGCGTCGATAACCTGGACGGCTTCGAGGCGCACGGCGGCTGGATTGCCTCGGCCGTCGATTTGGTGCGGTTTGCCGCGGCCTTCGACAAGCCAGAGGCATGCCGGCTGCTGCGGCCGGCAACCATCGCCGAGATGTGGAGTCGTCCGGCCGGCGCCGCGGGATATGAAGCCGATGGCCGGCCCAAAGCCGCGTATTACGGATATGGCTGGTCCGTCCGGCCGGTCGGCGATGAGGGCCAAGCCAATCACTGGCACAGCGGCCATATCGCCGGCAGCGAAGCATTGCTCGTGCGCCGTTGGGACGGGCTCGATTGGGCCGTGGTCTTCAACACCGCGAACACGCCCGACGGCAAGAACCGACTCGTCACGCTGATCGACGGTCTCATCCATCAGGCCGCCGATCAGGTCAAGCGCTGGCCGTCACGGAACTTGTTTGACATGTATTTGGCCTAACGGGCCGCGTCATTCGTTCTTCTTTTCGCCGTCGGACTTCGACTCTTCCGCTTCTTCGCCGGACTTTTTCGGCACGTACTCGTGATCGCGCTTGCGCAGCACTTTGGCTTCTTCGATCTTGTCGGGCTTGGCGCCTTCGGACTTGTCAGGATCGATCCGCTGAATGCGGGCCAGCACGTCCATACCGTCGATGACGCGGCCAAAGACGGTGTGCTTGCCGTTCAGGTT
>DASSFG010000745.1:0-4321 GCA_035694685.1 Pirellulales bacterium | reverse complement strand
CTTGAGCTTGACGAAAATTCGCTTTCGAGATTTCTTGCCGGCTTCGGCGATCGGCATGCTGCCGCTCACCATGCTCTACGTCTATCTCGGTTCGACGGCCCAGAGCATCGCCGATGCCACCGCCGGCAACTACCAGCGCGGCTCCGCCCAAACGCTGTTGTTCGCAGTCGGCCTGGTCGCCACGATCTTGCTGGCGGTCGTCGCCACGCGCTCCGCAAGGTCCGCCATGAAGGCGACGGACGGAGAATGAGGCTGCCGCATTATTCCTCAGTCATTCTTGTCACCGGCATAGCCAGCCGCTCGCGTTGTCGTCGCCGACCAGCTCTAACCCGCATTGCGCACCTGCCCACACTAAACCGAGGCGTCAGTTTTGATGTTGCGCGTTTGTCTGCCGCGGAGCGGCAAAGGAGTGTAGCCGCGGGTGCAAACCCGCGGAAAACGTGGCGAAAACCGGATAAAGCCGCGGAGCGGCGACGTAATGCCAACTGTCGTCGCTCCGCCGCCGCTCCGCGGCTTCGCCAACGCACGTCACACCGTACCGCGGGCTTCGCCCACGGCTATATTCCGAGCGCCGCTCCGCGGCGGACATCGGAATGCGCAACATCAAAACTTAGCGCTTCGGGTTAGAGTCGGGCGCGCTGTCGCGCGGCTCACGGGGGCAGGTGCGAAATGCGGGCTAAATAATTTGCCGAATCGGCTCGACGGGCTCGACGCCGACGAGCTTTTGGTCCAGTCCCCCGTGAAAATAGGACAGCCGGTTCGGATCGATGCCCATCTGGTGCAGAATGGTGGCGTGCAGGCGTTTGACGTGGAACGGGCTTTCGACGGCGGCCGAGCCCAATTCGTCGGTCGCCCCCACGCTCTGACCGCCGCGGATGCCGCCGCCGGCCATCCACATGGTAAAGCCATAGGCATTGTGGTCGCGGCCGGTGCCTTCCGCGAACTCGGCCGTGGGTTGGCGGCCGAACTCGCCGCCCCATACGAGCAGCGTGCTGTCCAGCAAACCGCGTTCGGCCAGGTCTTGGATCAAGCCGGCGATCGGCTTGTCGGTATTGCCGGCGTGAAATTCATGGTTGGTGACCAGGTCGCCGTGCGCGTCCCAGTTGGCGTCGCTATGATTGCCGCCCGAGTAAAGCTGAATGAACCGCACCCCGCGCTCCACCAGTCGACGGGCCAGCAGGCAGCGGCGTCCGAAGTCAAGCGTGCGCGGATTGTCGAGCCCGTACAGCCGGTGCGTCGCTTCGGTTTCCTGGGTCAGATCGACGGCGTCAGGAGCGTATTGTTGCATCTTGTAAGCCAGTTCGTAGCTGGCAATGCGTGCGGCCAGATCGCTGTTGTCGGCGCGTGCCGCCAGATGCGCTTCATTCTCCGCTCGCAAGGCATCGAGCAACCGCCGTTCGATCGGCCGGGTCATGCCGTCGGGCGATTCCAGGTCGAGAATCGGCGCGCCTTTCGATCGCAACACGGCGCCCTGATAGGTGGCCGGCATGTAACCGCTCGACCAGTTCTTGGCGCCGCTGATGGGGCCGCCGCTGGGATCGAGCATGACCACGAAGCCCGGCAGGTTTTCGTTCACGCTGCCGAGGCCGTAGTTGATCCACGAGCCGAGGGCCGGGCTGCCGCTGAGGATCTTGCCCGAATTCATCTGCAACATGGCCGAGCCGTGAATCGGCGAATCTGCCGTCATCGACTTGAGGAAGGCGATCCGGTCGACCCAGTGGGCCAGGTGCGGAAAAAGTTCCGACACCCACTGGCCTGATTCGCCGTGCTGCTGGAACTTCCACTTCGGCCCCACGACGCGGCCCTCGTTCTTCTCGCCGCCGCGCCCTTTGGTCTTAACCGGGATCGTCTGGCCGTCGAGCCGGTACAGCTCGGGCTTATGATCAAAGGTATCGACGTGACTTGGTCCGCCGTACATAAAGAGAAAAATGACGCTCGTGGCCTTGGGCGCAAAGTGCGGCGGCTTGGGCGCCAGCGGGTTGGCGTGTGCGGCGCTCTCAGCCGCGGCCTGACGGCCAAAGAAACCGTCGTTCGACAATAAGCCCGACAGGGCCACCGAGGTGAAGCCTGCCCCCGCTTCCCAAAAGAACTCGCGCCGCGTGCGGCGGCAGAAAGAATGACAGTGGTTTTGCGACATTCAGTAAGCCTGTTACATAAACAATGTTCTTCCCACTACCTATTGTGGCAACGGGTTCTGGGCTGTCTAGCCTCCTGGTCTGAAACGTTCGTCGCTTGGGGAAAGTCAAAACGCAAAATACAAAAGTCAAAATTCAAAAGTGACGCAGGCGGAAGCCGTCTCGGATTTGACTTTTGACTTTTGTATTTTGCATTTTGACTTTCGTCCGTCGTGATATCTTTCGCACCGGGGCGCTGCCCTTCGCTAGGCAAATACTCAAATAGAGGCGCTAGCTGTCACGCAATCTGTCGTGTCAAGCGCGCGGCCTCGGCGCGCAGCAAGAGCTCTACTTCCCAGCCCTCGGTGCGAATGCGTAAATCGAGATAACTCAAGAAGCGCACGATGGCGAAGAACCCGATCACTAGCCAGAGCGCCACGTTGAACCACACGGTGAACTGCGGCGTGCTGCTCTCCAGCTCGCCCGAAAGGACGCGCACCAGGTACCACAGCGAACGCCAAAAAATCAAGAGCAGCAATCCGCCCAATAGTAGCGAGCCGAACCAGCGAGTAAACAACTCTCCTCGGTTGCGGCCGTGCATGTTCGAGCTGCGGGTGAAGGTGCTGGTGCCGGCCGGCGAACGCTTGCGCCACGGATTGCGCTCCAGCAGGATAATCTCGCTCAAGTAGGGCCAACCGACGAACAGGATCGGAATCGTCATCACGAACCAGACAAGGGCCCCGCGCATCAGCACCTGGTAGAGGAGTATCTGCGGCAGCGATGCCGCGAAATCTTTCGCCAACTTGCCCGCGCTAGGCCGTTCGAGAAACAGGGCCTGACCCAAGTACAGCGCAATGGGCGCCGTGGCCAACGGCAGCTCCCAGCAGATCAACAGCGCGAGCAGGAAAAAATACCAGGCCAGGTCGCCGGGGTCGAGCGCGTCGTCCAAAAGTACGTCGTCCAGCAGCCAATGATTGACGAGCGCCGCCGGCACGGCGCCCGCCAACAGCGCCAGCGTGAGCGGGCCGGCGTGCTCGCGCAGTACGGCCAAGGCCAGATCGAGAATGTCGATGAAGCTGCGCTCGCGAATGGCGATGCGGGTCTTATCGAGCTGCATCGGCGCCCTCATCGAAAGCGGCGCCGCGGGGGTAGCCCAAAATCACGAAGTAGAACAGCAGCAGGCTGGTCGAGAGTACGGCCACCGAAGCCTTGAATGCATAAGGCAGGGCGGACGGCGAAATGTAGCCTTCGATGAACGCTGCCAGGCAGAACAGGATGACGCTGAACGACACGCTGGTGACGGCTTCTTTGGCCGCCAGACGCAACGACGCCGAGCGCGTCAGGCCGCGCGTCTCGATAATCGAAAAACCCAACCGCATGCCGGCCGCCGATGCCAGCACGATGGCCGTCAGTTCAAAGGGGCCGTGCGCGGTCACGAAGTGATAAAAATTCGTGCGCTGCGGCGTGGTAGCCATGTAGCCGAAGACCACACCCAACTGCGCGGCGTTGGCCACGGTGGTGAACAGCCCGCCCACTCCCAGCACCAGGCCCGCCGCAAAGCATTGCAAGCCGATGCTAGAATTATGCTGCACGTAAAAGCCCGACATCATCACGCTGGCGTCCATGTTGCGGCCTGCGATCGGATCTTCGTACATCTGCTCCATCGCGTGCATCGTCGGTTTACCGATAAGCTCTTCGGTGAACTTGGGCGACAAGTAGCCGCTGGCCATCGTGGCCAGAAACGTCCCCCAGAACAACACGAATGCCAAACGCACCGATTTATCGCGAAACAGCCGTTGCGGAACGGCGTAGAGCAGCTCGTGCGTCCACATCGCCGGATTGAAGCTGCGGCTGGGATAGAGCTGGTTGTGAGCGCGGGCCACGAGCTGGTGCAGATAGTACACCGTGTTGGGCGGCAATTGGTACGAATCGGCCAGGGCCAGGTCGGCGCAAACCGCGCGATAGAGCGAGCCAAACCGTTCGATGACGGCCGGCCCCAGGCTCTTTGCCCGGCGGTTTTCCAGCAGCAGGCAATGGCGCTCCAGCTCGCGCCAGTTATCGCGCCGCGACTGCAAAAAATCAGCAACCTTCACTTATCACTTTCCCCTTTCCCCTTTCCCCTTTCCACTTTCCCCTTTTCACTTTTTACTTTTCACTCTTCACTCTTCCCTATCTCGTCTGAATCAACGGCAGCGCTTCGGCCGGTC
>DASSFG010000744.1:0-2765 GCA_035694685.1 Pirellulales bacterium | reverse complement strand
CAGCCGGCAAACACTGACCTACGTAGCGAAGCTGTTGCCCGGCTATGGGAGTTGCTGGCGGCTCGACTACGCCAGCTTCCGGCCGCTGGAAGAGCAGGGTCGGCAATTGCGATTGCACGCCCGCAACGACCTGATTCACGTCGATTCTTTCCCCAAGCGGCCGACGCACGGCGACCGCATTTTGCGGATGTTCATGAACATCAATCCCGCGGCTGAGCGTCATTGGATCACGGGCGAACCGCTCGACGTGCTGGCAGATCAAATGGGGCCGGACTTCGCGCGCTGTTTTCTGCCGGCTCCGCGGCCGAGCCTTTGGCGACGCGCCGCGCAGTTGGTCAGTATTTCGAAGCGAGGCTCACGCTACGACGAAGCGATGCGCGGCATTCACCAGTTGATGAAAGAGAACGTGCAGTTTCAATCAAGTTGCCGCAAGCAGCATAGCCATTTTCCGCCCGGTTCGGCCTGGCTGGTGTTTACTGACTCGGTCCCCCACGCCGTCGTCTCTGGGCAATACGCACTGGAGCAAACGGTGATCGTGCCTCGCAGCGCCATGCGCTCGCCCGACAAGTCGCCCGCCGCCGTGCTCGAGCGCTTCGAGATGCCACCTCGAAAGGCGGCCTAGCGCTAGGCTACTCATCCATTTGCTCGTATAGTTCGCCGAGCACATCGGGCTGCTGTTGGTTCCAGTTCTCGCCTAGCGCTTCTCGCAGCGTGACGAGCCCGAGCAACTCAGGCCCGGAATAGGCCAGAAAGCTCTGCTCGCCTTTTTTAGCACACCAGAGGGAGCCGTTCTCGGCTTTTTCGAGCCAGAGATCGTAGCCTTTGTTTCGCAGCACGATCAAGCTGGGATTGTAGGTGTTGCCTGATGCGACAAGGCTTGTCTCGGTTTGTGTGGCCATGTCAACCTCCTAGTTTACTCGTTCAATGATCTCTGCGGGAATCTGGCCTTCGATAAGCAATTCTTTGTTTCTTCGCATGGCAGCACGAACATCGGCGGCTTGCCTCGCCAGCTTTGGTCCTTGCGACACCAGTTGATTATATACCGCATCCGGATCAAAAAGCCTAATAATGCCAGCCGATTCCAATTGTTGCAGCTCAGCAACTTTTACTTTGCGGACGTCTCGATTATCGTCGACCGATGTGAACTTTCGAGCAATTCCTAGCTCGGTCGTGAACGATACGTATCGGCTTGCTCGCCGCGACTCCTTACGAAGTACGTGATCGGCGCCGTTTTGAATTTCCGCACCGTCGGCGTCCTCGCCAAGTGCCCTGCCAATCGGACCATCGCGGCAATGGCTGTTGCCACGGAATACATAATGCGAGTCCGTCAAGATAATTGCTCCGATGTAAGGCTGCGGGGCCACCGGCGAGAAACGCCGAGCGCGCGCGTTCCTGGCTCCGCTTCAATCCCAAAACGCTAACTTCCCATGACGTCGCCGCGGATGACGTAGTCGAGGCCGTAGGAGTCGCAGTGCGTCACGCGCACGACAACCCGCTCTTGTCGGATTTCGTCGAGCGGCACGTCGACTGCCAGGTAAGGCGCCCGTACGGGACGCGTGTGCCACAACGCCAACGTGTCGGCCGTTCGCCGCTCTATCTCGCCGACAAACGCCGTGCCGCAGGGTTGCAGCCGCTCGTCAAGCGGGATTACCTGCGACAGCACCCGCACAGTAGCCTGCGGTTGCCGCACGTCCTCAAAACCGCTGAGGAACTGCTGGCGCGGCTGCGCCGGCGCCGGCAAGGGAACTACGTCGGAAAAATCGAATTGGCCCGGATCGATTCTGAAAACAGTCGCCATGTGAAATCTCCTGTTCGTCGTCGCCACGGCCGCGAGATGGGAAACGTGCGGCCCAGCATCGAACCTACGCGATCGCACACTCCGGTCTCAAGCAAAAACCACCCCGCGGACCAAATTTTCTTCGTCGGGCGCCAGCGTCTCTGGCGCCTTGCTCATGCCCGGCACGCGTGACAAAGTTTCCCTCGGCCCACCGACCGACGCAGCCACACCACTTCCACCAAATGGCCCGGGCATTATACTGTGGTGTTGAACATCGCCTGTCGGCTATTCCTGAACCCTGAACCCTGAACCCTCGCATACTGTGGTCTTGAACTTCGCCTGCCGGTCGCTTGGAGGTCTTTGAAAACGCTGCTATGGCAAACGCCTTTGATCCTTACCGAGAAGCTCTCGTCGTCGAAACGCAAACCGTCTGGCCGGACGAATACGACGCCTGGGACGAGGCCGAGCGCGATCAGGTCGCCGCCCGGCTGCACGCTGAGCCGCAGGCCGCGGCCGAAATGGATTATCTCCGCTTGCACACCGGCTTTTGCCGGCAGATCACCGTCACCCCTGCCGACATCGAGCGCGTGGGAAAGTAACCGATCTTGAGCGACCACGCCCACGTCTTCGTACCGCTCGGCGAGCGGAGCTACACAATCGAAATTGGCACGAGCAACCTCGGCCGTGTTGCCAGTCTGCTTGCCGACCGCCGCGCGACGCACGTCGTCGTGATCACCGATGAGCACGTCGAGCAGCCCCACGCCGCCGCCGTCGCCGCCTCGCTGGCGGAGCGGCAGATGGCGGTCGATCTCGTAGTAATTGAGTCGGGCGAGACAAGCAAGTCGGTCGAAACCGCCCAGGTATTATGGGACAAACTTCTCGACCTCGGCGCCGATCGAAAAACCGTCGTCGTGGCTGTCGGTGGCGGCGTGATCGGCGACCTGGCGGGCTTCGTGGCCGCTACTTTTGCGCGTGGCCTGGCGTTCGT
>DASSFG010000743.1:0-2506 GCA_035694685.1 Pirellulales bacterium | reverse complement strand
ATGCGGCAAATTGTAAATTGCTTAAAGCGGCTGTCCAGTACCGGGACGGTCCCTGCGCCGGCCCAACTGGCTAAAATAGCCAATTGTCCGATAGAGGGGGATCGCCAGGTAATAGGTTGTCGGCGGTCGCAATTCCGGTGGAATGGAGGAAAGACGATCTATGTCGTTCGATGTCTTGATGTTGGCAGGCGTTCGCGTTCCGAGGTTTTTGTACGGAACCGCGTGGAAGGAGGACGCGACCCAGCACCTGGCGGAGCTTGCTGTGCGAAGTGGTTTTCGCGGCATTGACACGGCGAATCAGCGCCGCCATTACCACGAGGCTGCTGTCGGCAGCGCGATCTCGGCGGTGGTTGCCGATGGACTGGTGATTCGCGAGGATCTGTTCGTGCAAACGAAGTTCACGTTTCGTCACGGACAGGATCATCGCTTGCCCTACGACGCCAACGCTCCGATCACGCTTCAAGTCGAGCAATCGTTGGCTAGCTCGCTCGCCCACTTGGGCATCGACACGATTGACTCCTACCTGTTGCACGGTCCCACCCAACGAACCGGTTTGACCGCCGGCGACTGGGAAGCATGGCGTGCGATGGAAGCCATTCACGACAGTGGGCGAGTACGGCTGTTGGGTGTGAGCAATTTTACGCTCGACCAATTGCAGCTTCTTTGCGATCAAGTCCGGGTTCGCCCCAGCTTCGTGCAGAACCGCTGCTATGCGGTGAGACGTTGGGATTTCCGCGTGAGGGAATTCTGTACCGCGCACGGCATCGTTTATCAAGGATTTTCGTTGCTGACGGCCAACCGCGAGGCATTCGCCCATTCGGAAATGGCGCGAATCGCCAAACGGCACGACCGCACGGTAAGCCAGCTTGTATTTCGATTTGCGCTCGATGCCGGCATTCTTCCGCTGACGGGCACAACGAGCGTCGACCACATGCGCGAAGACCTGGACGTATTCGATTTTCAGCTTGAGCCGGAGGAGATCGAGCGCATCGAAAACCTGGTCGCAGCGTAGTGCGTAGGGTGGGACGAGCGGCGCGGTAAACTAGCCCTCCGTCTTTATGATGCCGTAAAGGCGAGAGAGTTCTTCGATTAGCGACCTTAGTTCATCGGCAGTCAACTCGACCGGATCACCGTGCTCGTCCACCGCCTTGAGATGTACGGTATCTGCTTGTTCGACCCAGGCGCTCACACGCCCACACGCGGTTTTAAAGACGTCTGCGGTGTTCATGCTCGCTCCCGTCGTCGGGAAATGGGGATCGTTATTAGCGGGATCGACAATGGCGCCGCCATTCGCATTATAGCCATGAACGTGGTCCACGGCAGCGTTTGGGTTATTGTACGGCGGCGTAGGCGTCAAACGGGCATGCAATCGCGTCAGCCAAGCCAGTCGGTCAAAGTCGTTGTCGTGGCTCGCCAAAAGGGCAGACTCAGCCGCCGCCAAAGCCAATGCGCCTTTTCTTTTCCGTCGGTGGTGGAGGGGCCATGAGCTGCCGAATGGCGTCGAAAACAATGCGAAACTTCTCGTCGTATTTCCGCTCAAGATCGTCCAGCTTCCGCGCGAGCTCCTTATGGGCTCCGGCCAACTCACGAAGCTTGACAAAGGCCCGTACCACGAAAACGCTGACTTCGACCGCGCGTGGTGAATTCAACACCGTCGCGGCCATGATTGCCCCATGCTCGGTGAAGGCGTAGGGCCGGTAACGACGGCCGCCCCGGCCGACGTTTGAGGTCGCATTTTGCGACCTCAAAGATGCGGCCTCCTCAGCGGTAAGCTGGAACATGAAATCGCCGGGAAACCGGTCCCTGTTGCGTCGCACCTGCTCGTTGAGCCGTTTTGTTGGCACACCGTAGAGAAGCGCTAAGTCGGAATCGAGCAGCGCCTTTTGGCCTCGAATCTCGAAGATCAGTGGCTCAATTTCATCAACGAGAACGAGCGATTGTTTCCGCGGCATCACGTTTCCTTCGGTGTCGTTCATCGGCACCTCGGAAGTCACGAATTGTGACCTGGGGCGAGCTTCGATCTACTTCTTCTTGGCGAGCTTCTCGGCGATGGCGGCCTGGGCGGCGGCGAGACGGGCAATCGGCACGCGGAAGGGCGAGCAGCTTACGTAATCAAGGCCGATTTCGTGACAAAAGATCACGCTCGACGGATCGCCGCCGTGCTCGCCGCAGATACCGACCTTGAGCTTCGGACGGCTTGCACGGCCGCCCTCAACCCCAATTTGCATCAAGCGGCCAACGCCGTCGCGGTCGATCGTCTGGAAGGGATCGTTCGGCACGATGTCGTGCTCGCGATAGTAGTTGATGTAGCCCGCGTAATCGTCGCGGCTCATACCCAACGTCGTCTGTGTCAGGTCGTTCGTGCCGAAACTGAAGAACTCGGCGCCCTTGGCAATCTCCTCGGCACGCACCGCCGCCCGCGGCACCTCGACCATTGTGCCCACCAGGTATTCGACCTTCACGCCCTTCTCGGCGAACACCTTCTCGGCCGTCTCGCGGATGATTT
>DASSFG010000742.1:0-5146 GCA_035694685.1 Pirellulales bacterium | reverse complement strand
GTTGGAAAGTTGTTGACCGAAGGACCGGCCCCACAAACCGCCTTCGCCAAAGATCCGGAGGCCCTGCGCAAAGCGGCCGAAGACGATTTGACCAGTCAGAAGGAGCTTTATCAACAAACGATCGATGAATTGAACGAGCAGATCAAAGAAGCCGAGAAGACCAAGAAGAAAACGAATGCTGCCAAACAGACAACGGACGACGCGCCGTCAGCAGAGGCCGGGCCCGATGCTGCCGCCGATTCGCCGCGCGAAGCGGACGCGCCGGCCGAAGACGCGGAAGAGGTCGAGGACGAAGATGACGAGACTCTCGTCATCCAAAGAGGCAGGAACTTCACTGACGTGCTCAAGCAGCAAGTGAAGCAGATGCAGCAGCAGATCGACACCATTTCGAAAAAGTCGATTGACGACGTGATCAAGGAGATCACCGCTAAGACCGCGGCGATCAATGCCATCGCGGTCAGTGACAAAGCGGTGTATGTGGTTTGCCGCGCCGCATCGGGCTACGGCTATGAGCTGTGGCGGACCGATCTCGACTTCACCGCCGGGCAAAAAATCGTCAGCGGTCTGGTCGGCTGCTGTGGGCAGATGGACGTGCAAGCTCGTGGCGATGAAGTCTGGGTCGCCGAAAACTCAAAGCACCGCGTCGTTAAGTTCGACCGCGATGGCAAACAGTTGATGAGCTTCGGACGGCGCGACCGGGACGGTGAGCGCGACGGGTTCAGCGGCTGCTGTAATCCCATGAACCTCTGCTTCACCGCGGCCGGCGACGTGCTGGTGTCGGAGTCGAACGGTGTCGTCAAGCGCTTCGACAAAGAGGGCAAATTCCTCACACTGATCGGCACGGCCCAGGTTGTGCCCGGCTGCAAGAACTCTGCCGTGGGCGTGTCGCCCGACGAAACTCACGTCTTTTACATTGACATCAAGAACTCCAAGGTGATTGTGCTGGCGCGCGACGAGGCGTCGGCCGAGAACCAGGCAGAGTGATTGCCGGCGGGATGTCGGCTGCCGATCGCGGCAGCCTTACGCTACCGGAGATACTTTCAGGAGGCTGAGCTATGTTTTCTCCCGCGCTTGCGCGTCGGTCCGTCGGTTCTTTCGCGGCCCTCTTTGCGGTCGCGACCGCGATGCTGACGGCCGCGAAATCGGAAGATGAATCGCCGCCGATCAAATCGCTGACGGTGGTGGTCATGGACCCGCTGGCTTTGCCGCTCTCGTGTCCGTGCGTCAAAGGATATGCCCAGCGGAAGTACGAGGATCTTGCCGTGGCCCTCGAGCGGAGGCTCGGCTTCTCGATCAAGCTGGTCTTTGCCGAGTCGCTCACCGCGGCGCTTAAGGGCGAGGCCCAGGGCCAGGCGGACCTGATCATCGGCAAGCGGAGCGTTGTCGAATTTGATGCCCGGCGCAGCTCGCTCAAGGTGACCGCCGTCGCGGCGCTGACCGGAAAAGACGGCGAGACGACTCAGCGGGGTCTCATCGTCGTACCGACGGCCGACCCCGCTCGTAGCGTGGCTGACCTCAAAGGTTATCGTCTCATCTTCGGACCGCCCGAGTGCGACGAAAAACACGCAGCCGCTCTGGCTCTGTTGAAAGAACACGGCGTCGCCGCGCCCGCCGAGCTCGAAACGGCCGTGGCCTGCGACGAAGGGGCCGCGAAGATCCTCGATGCCGGACCCGATTCGCGCGGCGCCGCGGTGATCTCGAGCTATGCCAAGCCGTTGTTGGAAGGTTGCGGCGCGGTGCCGAAAGGGGCGCTCCGCGTGGTGGCACGGACGGCGCCGGTGCCGTTTATCGTGGCGTTTGCCGGTGACCGCCTGTCTGCCGACGAGCGGGGCCGTCTACGGCAGGCCCTGCTAGACGTCGGCAGCGATCCTGCCTTGCGGCTGGCGCTGGAAACCCGGCGGGGCTTTGTGCCGCTCGACGGTGCTGGCAATGAGAACACCGCCGCGCCCGCAGACGACTCGACGGAAAAACCCAAGCCGGCCGCCGGTGATTCGAGCCAGCGCGCCTGGAGCGGCTGGCGGGGACAGAATCGCGACGCGATCGTTGATTGGTTGCCGCGTTCGCTGCCCGACCGATCGGCAATTCGCTGGCGCACGCCGCTCACCAACCAAGGTCTGGCCGGCGTTGCCGCCGACGAGCAAATCGTCGTCGTGGCCGATCGTGACGCGGCCGACAAGTTCGACATCTTCCGCTGCCTGAGTGTAAAAACCGGCGAGCAGCTTTGGGCCTGGCGGTTCGTGGCGTCGGGCGAGCTCGATTATGGAAACTCCGCGCGGGCCACGCCGTTGTTGCACGATGGGCTGGTTTATGTCGTCAACGCCTTTGGCCAACTCGTATGCGGCGACCGGCAAAGCGGCGCCATTCGCTGGAAAAAAGATTTGCGAAAGGTGTTCCGTGCCCGCGACGAGCGTCCTTGGGGCATCGCTTCGTCGCCGTTGATTGTCGACGGCAAGCTGATCGTCAATCCGGGCGGCGAATCAGCCGGCGTGGCCGCCCTGGTACCGGCCACCGGCGAGGCAATCTGGACCGCTGAGGGCGGGCCTGCGGCATTCAGCTCGTTCATCGCAGCCGAGCTCGGCGGTCGGCGTCAGTTGATCGGTTATGACCAAACAAGCCTCGGTGGTTGGGATATTGCGACGGGCCAACGGATTTGGCGATTGGAGCCGCCACGGCCGAACGACTTCAACGTTCCGACACCTCTGGCGATCGACGGCCGCCTGCTGGTGACCACGGAGAACAACGGCACTCGCCTGTACGAGTTCGACGCCGAAGGACGAATCATTGCCGCTCCGGTCGCGCAGTATCCCGACCTGGCTCCTGACTGCCACACGCCTGTGGCGATCGAGGAGCGGCTGTTCGGCGTGGATGGGGCGTTACACTGTCTGGACCTGTCTGGTGGTTTGGCCCCACTGTGGCAGATCGACGACGACGCATTTTCGGGCTTTGCCACGCTGATTGCGGGCCCTGGCCGTCTGCTGGCGACGACTCAAAACGGCGAGTTACTGCTGGTGGACATCCAATCTGCAAAGGGCGAAATCATCTCTCGGCTGCAACTTTTTGAGGGTGACACTGGCGTCTTTTCGCATCCCGCCTTAGTCGGCACTCGCCTCTTTGTTCGCGGCAGCAATGAGATTTGCTGCATCGACCTGGCCGAATAACGTCGGTAATGTTTCATGACGGGCTCAGAGTCAAGACGCTCATTAGGTCGGCTCGGAACCTACGTCTCACTTCCGTCGCTGATCTCATTCAACACGGCACAGACAGTTTGCAACCGCTGGACTTCGCCGTTCCTAACATATCTCGTCATCGCCCCCTTCGCCGTTCCAGGAGATGCTTTCGTCCACGCTCGCAGCACGTTCCAACCTTGACCGTAAATAGGTCCTTCATCCGCCGGAAGCTTCGCCAAGATCGGTTCGAGCCGTCGTGGGATGATTTCCTCCTCGGGGTCATCAACACCGATCAGCGAAGCCAACATGATGTCGTCATCCGTCGCCTTCAAAAACAGGTCCGTCACGGCTTTGCGGATCGCCGGATGCCGGCTCCATGAGATCGACTGAACGAATTCTCGCGTCCTAGCGCCGTTCTTCACTTCGCGTTCGATGAACTGGTCAGTTTCACCGTCGCGCGTCTTTTCGACGTCGAGCCGCGCGAGGCGGTCGGCGATCAATTCAGCCGTTTCTTGCGGGTAGTAGTATAGCAACCGCAGAGCGGCACCGCATTGCAAGTCACTGCCGACGCTCCAGACATCGAGCGAGTCGCCCTCATAATGGATACCAATCGAAGAGTAATCTCGCAGCAGCGATTGCAGCAAAGCCTCTCGAGGTGTCTCCGAAGTCCACATTTTGCGCACCTTCGACGCCAATTCCGTATCGTGCGAAGGGCTGTTGACGACGATGCAGGCCGTGGGCTGGTAACGAACCGCCTGGTAAGCTCGCCCAACGATCTGGCCGATGGCCACGAAGCAAAGATCGCCGACTTTGACCGTGAATTCGTCGACATGTTGTTCCAGATGACTGGCCCCGCCGTCTTGGCCCGCCCGAATAATGCCGACTTCCTTCGGATTAAGCGGGTTGCCATACAGCTCTTGATCGAACCACATCCCGCCGAAGCCGCCACGATGCTCAAGCCGGATCTTCGTTTGCGTTTGATCGTCAAGAGCTTTCAGCAAGAAGGGCAATGCGTCGGCTCCGAGCGACACGAGTTCCTTTAGAGCGGAAGATGATTGCAGTCCGTGGTTGGTGATCAACAGGGCGCTGGACTCATGCTGGTCATCTACCGGCAGAAATGCATGGCCAGACAGCGTGGACGAGAAGCCGTAGTCGGGCTTTTCGACCTTCGCCAATGCGGCGATCAGACCATGAATTCTCTCGACTTGCTGTGCATTGGCAGTTGGCCGCTCCTGCAGCTTGACGCTGGGCACTTTTCCGAGTTTCACAGGGTTCTTCATCCGCTCACGATAGAGCTGATACCAATCGTCAGCTCGCTGCCTGGCCGCCTGCTTTTGTTTGGCGCTCGTTTGCGCCAGTGCGACGGCTGACATCGCCACCATCATGATGAACATCAAAACGGGGCTGCGCATGTAGAACCTTTCAATCGAGGTTGGAGCGAAATTCAGATCGCCGTGAATTCTCCGCCGTGATGAACGTCGTATAGGAGTACACGCATTCTAACTGCCAAACTTGTGCGAGGGAACGAGTGATGCCAAAGCCCCGCTCTCGGGCAATAACCTGAGCGTACGTCGCAAGCGCCGCAGACTGCCGAAGGAAAAGACCTACAACGCCGCCTTCCCGAAAGTGCGAGAGCACCGGCGCCGGTGCTGGCGCGCTGCGATCCCGTAGGGATTAACCGTCAGCAACCGGTCAGCGGCTGCGGCCTTGCTGACGATCACCTTCTTCAACTCGCGCAAAGTTTCCATCAGGCCTGAAGGCCCTATCGAAAAAACGCAGACGTCCTTTTGTGCCACCAAGCGCAACTGCTTCACCAACAAGGATTTGGGATACCGGGTGTCGTGGCAATTGCGCCGCGCGCGGCGCGATTGGCGGGTTTTAGGGGGTGGCATTGGCGCAGCGCGCTGCGCCTTTGGCAGCACAGGGCGCGACCCGCCTATCGCACGCGAACGAACAAAGAAGGACGGAATGCGGCTCCG
>DASSFG010000741.1:0-6362 GCA_035694685.1 Pirellulales bacterium | reverse complement strand
ATGACAAAGACCGGATCCTTGTTTCTTACAGATCCGGGACCGAACGGGTGGCGTACATCGAACCGCTGGCGGTCGGCGACAGCTTGTCCGAAATGCCACTCTTCTTGTCGAGCGATTTTCACGTTGCCACCCCGCTGGAATCGACCTATCGTACCGCTTGGGATGCCAGCCCCCGCGAGCTAAGAAACGCGGTGGAGACGGGCATGATGCCCGAACCCGACTAGCCAGCGCGAATCAGCGCCCGTTGAGCGCCTCCGCCGCCTTGGCGCGCACGTCGTCGAGCTTGATTGGTCCGCCACCCTGACGCTTGCTTGCGTCGGCCGCTTCCATGAAGGCCACAATCTCCAGCGTCTCTTGGGCACTCACCGGCGGTTTGCCGGTCTTGAAGAAGCGGGCAATCTCGACCAGCAATGGCTCATAGCCACCGTAACCGCCGCTGGGGGCGATGCCTTTCGTGCCGAATACGGTGGCGCCGTAATCATGTTTGCCCGCACGCATGCCGCGGAAGGTGCCAACGCGGCCGTCGCTCCATACGCCGGTGACAAACTCCGTGTCTTTCGTTTGGGTTCGCGTCACCGAAACGCAGCCTGGCCCCATGATCGTAAACAGCGTTTCCACGCCGTGGATACCATACCAGAACAGGTCGGGATGATGCTCTTCCAGCGAGCAGGGGCCATAGGCGTCGCAGCCTAGCACTTCGCCCACCTTCTCGTTGGACCGCATGCCCTTGATGCCGGAGCTGAAGCGCAGCGACGAACTGGAGAAACAGGGCGTGCCGGTGGCCTCGCTAAGGCGATAAATCTCCATTGCGTCGGCCAGCGAAGCGGCCACCGGCTTGTCGATAAACAGCGGCTTTTTGGCGGCCAACACCGGCCGGGCCTGCTCCACGTGCGGCCGGCCATCGACGCTCTCCAGCAGCACGGCATCGACCTTCGTCAGCAACTTTTCGATGGAATCAACAATCTCCACGCCGTATTTATCATGTAGCTCATTGGTAAACCCTTCCACGCGATCGCGACTGGCGGCGATATCGGAGCTGCCGCCGGGAAAGGCCGCCACCACCTTGACGCCCGCCAGCTCGCCCTCATTGCCGGGTCGATTGAGCACACCGGTAAATGCGGAGACGTGCGAAGTATCGAGTCCGATGATGCCCACGCGAACCGTCGTTTCGTCCGCCAATGCAGCGGACGCTAGCAGTACCATGGAAGCGGCAAGAATCGAGCGGCGAAGCATAATCTCCCTCACATTTAAAGGCCGGGCCACGTGCTGAGTGTAAATGGCTGCGAGGCTCAAAGCAAACATTACCGGGCGCAGCGGCATCGGTGGCTGGGGCAAAGCTGGCCGCGTTCGACCCAACACTCGTCAGACGCCTACCGGCCAGCGATGCCCCGGTGGCCGCATTTCCGGGGCATCGACGCAACTCCACGTCCGGCGTAAAACGAAAGAGCGCGGCAAGCGCCGGCGAAACGATCTATGAAGGAAATACACGGCTGTGGTTGACGTTTTTGACGAGCTAAGTTGGCGGGGATTGATTCACCAAACGACGGACGACGGGCGGTTGCCGGGCTGGCTGCGCGAAAAGCCGCGCACGCTGTACGCCGGCTTTGACCCGACGGCCAATAGCCTTCACGTTGGCCACCTGGTGGCGCTGATGATCTTGCGCCGTTTTCAGCAAGCCGGGCACCGGCCGATCGCAGTCGTGGGCGGCGCCACAGGCATGATCGGCGATCCCAGCGGCAAAAGCGAAGAGCGCAAGCTGCTTTCGCTGGAAGAGCTGCGCTCGAACGTCGCCACGATCGAGACGCAAATGGCGTCATTCCTCGATTTTCACCGCGGCCCGGACTCCGCGTTGCTGGTGAACAATTACGATTGGATCAGCCGCTTTAGCTACCTGGAGTTCTTGCGCGACATCGGCAAAAACTTTCCCGTCAACGTCATGCTCACCAAGGATTCAGTCCGGGCCAGGCTTGAGCGCAGCGACATAGGCTTGAGTTACACCGAGTTCAGCTACATGTTGTTGCAGGCTTATGACTTTGTCCACCTGCACGACCATCACGCTTGCGACCTGCAGGTGGGCGGCAGCGATCAATGGGGCAACATCACGGCCGGCATCGACCTTGCCCGGCGGATGCGTAGCGTGCAGCTCTATGGCATGACCACGCCGCTGTTGACCAGGAGCGACGGCACAAAAATGGGCAAGACCGAGGCGGGCGCACTCTGGCTTTCGCCCGAGCGGACCAGCCCTTATCAGTTTTATCAGTACTGGATCAACGTCGACGACGCCGACGCGGGCAAATGCTTGCGTTACTTCACCGACCTGAACCGCGAGGAAGTCGAATCGCTCGACGCCGCGCGCAGCCTGCAACCCGAACGCCGCGACAGCCAGCGACGGCTGGCCGACGAAATCACGAGGCTGGTCCACGGCGAAACGGGGCTTACCAAGGCTCGCCGTGCCAGCGCGATTCTTTTTGGGGCCGAGATCAGCGAGGTATCGGATCTCGAACTCGCTGAAATCTTTGCTGACGTACCGAGCCAGCAGCTCGAGCGAATTAAGCTGGCCTCCGGTTTGAGCGTGATCGAAGCGTTCACTGCCGCCGGGCTGGCCAAGAGTAAGGGCGAAGCGCGCCGCACGATCGAGCAAGGCGGCGCGTACGTGAACAACCGCCGCATCGAAGCCATCGACCGCCAGCTCACCGAAACCGACCTCGCGAGCGAGACCGTCATGGTGCTTCGCAAGGGCCCAAAGAATTACGCCTTACTGCGGTTCGGGGGGTAGTTCCGCACCCATGCCTCCCTCACTTCACCCAACATGGGATTGGTCGGTTCTACGTCCTGGGCAGAGCGATCGCGACTACATTGTCTTGTGGCACGGTTGCAGCGGCGACGACGCCTCGCGAATTGTCCAGGGCGTCGATCCCAGCATGGGGGCGCCGGATCGCGACTTTGGCCGGGGGTTTTACACGACGTCGATCGAACGCATGCAACTGCATGGTGGATTTGATATGGTCTACCATGAGAATCCCGCCGATGTGGCTAAGGGGCTGAGCCATGGCGGAATTCTCTTACCGGACGCTGCGCCTGACGAACGGCGACGTGCTCTGTTGGAGAATTACCCTGCGTTGACAGACTTCTTTGTCGCGGATCACGACAATTAATTTCGAGCGGCTGTCCCAGGCGGTCGCGCACTGCGATTTGGGGCGTGAGCACCAAAAGCGACCGGCGTTCAATGGCAAACCGTTTTTCCTACGAACCCACGCGCCGCTCGACCGCGCCGGCTTCGGGCAATTCGACGGACACGCGGCGGGCGTCGCACCAGAGGTCTTCCAGCCCGTAATACTCGCGGGCCTCCGAATCGAAGAGATGCACCACCACGTCGCCGTAATCGAGCAGGATCCAGCGGCTGTCTTGATAGCCTTCGACGCCCAGCCGGTGATCGCCCAGTTCGTCTTGCAGCTTGTGGTCGATTTCCTCGCTCAAAGCGTGCAATTGCCGGCGGCTCGTGCCGGTGGCAATCACAAAGTAGTCGAACACCGGCGTGACATCTCTCATATCCAGAATCACAATGTCGCGGCCTCGATTTTCCGCCGCTGTTCGCGCGGCCGCCTTGGCCAGTTCCAGTGATCGCCCCGAATGTGCCGCTTGAGAGTGTTCGCCAATGGTGGAAATCGCCACAGTCGTCCTTTCTTCATAGACTTGAAGGGGTCCGACCGTATTGTACACTGCCAGCCGAGCGCCGGTAAAGAAAGTCGCGCTCGATCGTCGCGTATTTGCTTTTATTCGTGGAGCGTGACCGCCACGATGGCAATGCCGTGCTCGTTGGCAAAGCGGACGACCTCGGCCTCGTCGACGACAATCGTTTTGCCGGCTTCCACCGCCAGGCAGGTGGCACGAGCCGCGTGCATCGTTTCCAGTGTGAGCAAGCCGACGGTCGGCACGTCAAACCGCATGTCTTGCTGCGGCTTGGCCATCTTGACCACGGTGAAGCCGCCCTGCTTGCACAGCTCTCCCGCGCGGCGGATGCACTGGTCGGTGCCCTCGACCGCTTCCACGGCCAAGGCCGTCTCACCCTTGATCGCCACACTCTGCCCAACGTCGAGACGGCCAATCTCCTTGGCCAGACGGCAACCAAATTCAATGTCACGCCACTGAGCGTCAGAGGGGCCGCGCCGCGTCAACTGTCCGTACTTCACCAGCAGCTCCGGGGCAAAATCGGTCGGCGGAAAAAACGTGATGCCGTCACGGGCAAAGATGTTCAAGAGCTTGGTCATCAGCGTATCGTCGCGCAGGTCGCGCCGCTTGAGCAGAAAGTGTTGATAAAAGGCGCAGAAAGTACGCCAGTCGGGCAAGTGCTTGAAGACCACTCGGGGCTGAAATAACAAGTGCTTGTGAATCTTGCCAGCCACCACCGCGCGGCTCACGCCATGACGCACCAGGAACCGGCTGGCATGGCCGACTTTGCCCAGGCCGATCCAGTCGAAGCCGGCGCAGATTTGCGCCAGGGCGGGATCGGCATGGCCCTTGACGCCCAGGCAATAAACGTCAAATCCCTGCCGTGTCATCGCCTCGGCAATGACCAGGGGATAGCGTCCCCAGCCGGCCATCAAGCCGACGCGCTCCGCCGACGCCGCTGGAGAAGTGGCGGCCAGCCGACCTCGATCGGCCGGCAAGCGCCCGTCAAGCCGCCGTGCGTCGGTCATCGTGCTGCTCGCGTTCGAGCCTGGCCACCGCCGCCACGAGGGCTTTGAGTTGGCGGCGAAGCTCCGGCAGCCTGGCAATGGCCGCAAAGATGAGCTTCTGCTCGCGCTCAGGTCGGGCGGGAGTGCCAAACACCATCGTGTCCGCCGGCACGTCGTTGGGCACGCCGGCCTTCGCTCCCAGCACGGCGCGGTCGCCGATATGGACATGATCGCGCACGCCCGCTTGCCCGGCCATGACCACGTAGTCGCCGGTCGTGGTGCTGCCGGCGATTCCGACCTGCGAGCAAAGCATGTTGTGGCGGCCGATGCGACAGTTGTGGCCGATCATCACCAGGTTGTCGATCTTCGTTCCCTCGCCGATGACGGTCGGACCATAGGTGCCGCGGTCGATCGTCGTGCAGGCGCCCACTTCGACGTCGGCGCCCACTTCCACATGGCCGAGCTGGGCCGACAACTGGTGTTTGCCGCCGGCCATGACATAGCCGAAACCATAGGCGCCCAAAACCGCATTGGCATGAATCACCGATCGCGGACCGACCACGGTGTTCTCATACAGAACGGCGTTGGGAAAGATCGTCACCTGGTCGCCGATCCGGCAACCGGCCAGGATGCGCACGCCGGAGTGAATGGTGCTGCCCGCGCCGATGGTCACGTCGTCGCCGACCGTGGCGCCGGGATGGACGTCGACGTCGTGGGCCAGCCGCGCCGAACGGCTGATTACCGCCGCGGGGCTGATGCCGATGCGCGGCTGCGCGCGCTGAGGCCGAAAGTAAGAGACGAGCGTGGCGAACGAGGCGTGGACGTCGTCGACCTGAATGGCCGGCAAGCGGACGGGTTCGAGCGGCTTGGGAACGACCACGGCGGCCGCCGCGTTTCCGTCGAGGCGCGGCAGTCGTTCGGCCGAATCGACGAAGGTGATCTCCCCTGGCCCCGCGGTCGAAAGGGTGGCGGCGCCGACGATTTCCAAATCACCCCGGCCAAGCAGCGTGCCTCCTACCAATTGCGCAAGCTCGGCCAGAGTTATAGCCATCGGGAATCCTTTCCACGTAGCGTCGTTCGCGGCGCGTTGCCCTACTTTGCAGGGACCGACGAAGGGCAAATGCTAACCCTTTCGACGCGCTGAGGCAAGAGCAACGCACCGCGGCATTTTAGCCAGTCTCGGTAAGCCGCGCAGCCGCGTTTTGGCACCGACCTGCGCGGTCATAACGAAGACAACGGGGCGCCTCGCTGATTTCACTAACACATTGGCCGTTAGATACTTGCAGGCCAGACGCGGGCTGGTACAGTCGAATCTTGGTATCTGTAATCTTGGCATCTGGCGAAGTCGCTCTTTTTCGTGGAATTACTCCCATGTCCGATTCGCTCTCCAACCGCCCTAACGAAGTCGATCACCTACTGCTCAACGCTCGCCTGCGCGACGAGCTCGAGCCGTTTTTCGACGAGTCGATCACGAGTCTCAACATTCAAGACATGCCGACGCCGGTCGAAAACGAATACCTGGCCAGCATGCTCGCCTGGGAACGGGCGCCCGTGCTGCCGATCGCCCAATGGTTCGAGCCGGAATTAAAGCTACCCCCGCCTGACGCGCTCAGCGACGGGGCGTTGCACGACATGCTGTGGGACGTGGTGCAAAAGCTGTTCGACAAGCGGATCGTGCTCGACTTC
>DASSFG010000740.1:0-6321 GCA_035694685.1 Pirellulales bacterium | reverse complement strand
GTCTGTCAGGCTGGAAAGCCTGACCTACCAGTTTGCCTTAACCCGGTATTCCGGCCAATGGAAGCCCGACGCGTTAGCGAGGAAGAGCGGCGGATTTACCTCGCTTACGCGTCGGGCTACCATCCGCGCAGTCTGCGCGATAAGCCCCGCGGACCGGTAATAGTCCGGGTTAGCGATTCTTAGAGTTGAATTGCTGTTTGCAGAGCGACACAAGCGGCGGAAATGTGGTGATCGACCCCGACTCGCAGCGCGTAACGGTTGAAGAGTTGCTGGTCGCCGCGCGACAAGGCGACGCTCAGCAGCGCGACCGATTGTTCCAGGCGTGCCGCAGCTATTTGAACGTGGTCGCGCGGACGCACGTGCGCACGCGTTTGCAGGCCAAGGCCGACGCATCGGACCTGGTCCAGCTCACGCTGCTCGAAGCCCATCGCGATTTCGATCGTTTTGCCGGCCGAAGCGAAGCGGAGTGGCTGGCCTGGCTGCGAAAGATTCTGGCTCACAACGCAGCCGACATCATTCGCCGCTTCGCGGGCACGGGCAAACGGCAAGCTGAACGCGAGGTGCCGCTGGCCCAACCGGGCGACGATTCAGGGCCGGCCGCCGTACCCGAGCCGGCCGGCCGCGAAGCGACGCCCAGTCAGCAGATCATCTGCCGTGATCGGCAACTGCGGTTGGCCGCCGCTCTGGAGTCGCTGGCCGACGATCACCGTGAGGTGATTCTGTTGCGGAACTTCGAGCGCTTGCCCTTTGACGAAATCGCCAGCCGCATGCAACGCTCGCGGCCGGCGGTGCAGATGCTTTGGTCGCGAGCGCTGAAGAAGTTGCAAGAAGCGATGGAAGAGTAGCTAGCGCGGCCGCCGTTGATCGACTAGCTCGAGCAATTCAGTGGCCCGCTGCAAAATATTGAAGCCGGGATATACCGGCACCGAGCGATCGCTGGCTACGAGCGAACCGTGGCAATGCTGGCAAACCAACCGCTTGCCCAGGTACTCGACGCGAATCTGCAACCTGCGACCGCAGGTTGGACACTCCTGCACGAAATACGTGGCCTCCGCCATCCTGATCTCCTTTAAACGCACCCGTCGTGACGTGAGTGTATGCGAACCGCCGCGCGATTACAACAAAAATCCCGCTTGAAAAGCATTAGCTTTTCGTCAGCGGTAGCCGAGCGGCCGATCGTAACAATGGGGCGGTGTAGGAAGGATGGGGGAGAGCTCACGTCACACGGACATGCTCCAGCTCGTGTTCGGCCATCCATTCAAGCCAGCCCTCTTGTTCCTCGCTCAGTTCGACTTCCGTGCGGCTGCCGCTATCGAGGGGGGATACGATCAGGATGGCCCCATCTTCCAGCCATTTCCGCGTCTGGGCGAGGCTCACCCAGTATTCTCCGGCACCCAACTCGGGTACGCCGTCCTTGCCCGGCACGCTCATAAAATACGCGATTTCATACCGGAAGCGGTCCGACATTGGGTAAGGACCAAGCTCGGGATGATTGACCGCATGAACGAGTGCCGGCATGCCGGACAGCCTACCACACGCCGGGAGTCCGGCCAATTAGTCAGACGATCGTTTAACGGCAGGCGGTACCCTCTGGGTGTGGCCCGCGTGTCGCTTTGAGCCCGCGCGGGCCGTTGGCCCTGCGGTTAAACGACGCTGTCGCAAGCTATGCTTTAGACGAAGAGTTACTGCTAACGTTCGGCAACTCACGGAAAGCAATCTACCCCATGTGGCCTAGCCGCCCTCGGCTGGGTTTGCGGTCGCCAAAGGCGACCGAGCCACAGCCGTGGGCGGCTGTGCCACATGCGCACCGGCATTGCCATACCGTAGGTTATTTTCCGCGGGCTGCCTTAGCACCAATTCCAAAGACCAACCCAGAGGCGGTCCGTATGCGTTTGCTCGGTCAGATCACGCTTTTCATGCTGTTTGTAGCCACGGCCGCCGCGGCTCCCACGGTGGTGAAGTCGAAGGCCACAGCTAAAGCGCCGACGTCGTTTCAGGCGGTCAAAACAGCAGTCGAAGCGCACTTCAAAAAAATTACGCACTACCGGCCTGGCGACCTGATCACGCGCGGTGACGCCCAAGCCGTCTTCGAGGAGTTAGCTCGTCTCGGTTGGAAGGCGCCCGATCAAGGCAAAATCCTGGAGCAATTACTGGCCGACGACGACGAGCTGGTGCGGGCCTTACGCGCGTCGGAGCACCTTGGGTTCATGCGGCAGATGGGCCAGACGCCCAACGGCTACGGCTACGATCGCCTCGATCGCCTCAGTCGCATGGAGGACGGCCGGACGATCGTGAATCGGCTGATGGAAGAGCCCGGCGGTTGGAACTTCATCGACATCATGGCCGAGACGCGCGAAGGGCCGGGCCTGGCCCAGGCGTTTTCAATGGGACCTGGCGGCAAAGACTTTACCAAGCCCACCGGCCGCATCTATACCGAGGCTCAATTGATCGCCCGCCTCAAGCAAAGCTACGACAAGACGAGCAAAAAGACACGGTAGCGTTTTGCTATACTCACGCCGTAGGTCAGGCTTTCCGGCCTGATGCCGTCAGGCTGGAAAGCCTGACCTACGAGAACGGCCTACACCTCATTTTGGCCCGCGCGACGTATAAGACGTGACCTACGCCTACCCCGCCATCATGACGGCTGCGATTGCCGCGGCGTATTTGCTCAGTCGGCGGCGGCAGGGCCGCTTGCCGTTGACAGCCGGCCAGCGGTTGGGTCTGGCTCTGGGCGCGTTCTGCGGGGCGATGATCGCGGCCAAGCTGCCGTTCGTGCTGAGCGATTGGCAGGGATTGATGAGCGGCTCGGCCTGGCTCGACAACGGCAAGACGATCGTCTTCGGACTGGTCGGTGGTTACTTCGGCGTCGAGCTCGCTAAGTGGGCGCTCGACATCCGCGTCAAAACAGGCGACAGCTTCGCGGTCCCGGTGGCCGTGGGGATTGCCATTGGACGGTTGGCGTGTTTCGCCGGCGGCTGTTGCTACGGCACGCCCACCTCGCTTCCCTGGGGCGTCGACTTTGGCGACGGCCCACGGCATCCGACACAACTCTACGAGACCGCCTTCCATCTGTCGGCGGCAGCCTGCCTGCTGCTGATGGAGCGGTGGAACCTATGTCGCGGGCAGCGCATCAAGCTCTACATCATGGCCTATTTGCTTTATCGCTTTGCGACCGAGTTCATCCGGCCGGAGCCGCGGCTATGGCTTTCGCTCACCGGCTATCAATGGGCGTGCCTTGCCTGGTTGCCGGTTTTCGCCATGCTCTGGTGGCGCGACGACCAGCGGATAGCAGAATTACTCCGAAAATAGCGGTGGCTGGGGCAGAGCCTGGCCAGCAAAGGTTTGGCGTTTCGTACTCGCGCTGCGGCCAGGCGATGCCCCGGTGGTGGCGAACCGGGGCATCGCCGCGGCGAACATGGGCGGTGAGGCAAAGTCGATGGCGCGGCTCTGCCCCAGCCACCGTTCTTTGCATTCATTCAGGGTGCCGCGGAGCGGAATGACAACTCGTGAGGATTATGGCTGGAAAGCCTGACCTACAGCGAGATTTCGAGCAGCGTGCCGGTCGAGGGTTGAAATTTGTCGTCGATGACCCAGGCGTTGCGCAACAGCACGAGCAGTCGGCCGTCGGCGATGAACCGCAAATCCACCGGCCGGCGTAGGCCGCTGGCAAACGTGCGCACATCGTCGGGTTGCTCGGGATTGAGTGTCTTGATCCAGCCGTGAACGAAGTCGGCAAAGAAATATCGGCCGCGAAATTCGTCGGGCCAGTCGGGCGGAGCAAAGTCACCGCCGGCGATCGATGCCTGCGGATAGGAGTAGATCGGGCCGCGAAACCGCGCGTCGTCGGTGGCACCGTGCTCCACGGCCGGCCAGCCATAATTCGCGCCCGCCACGCCCACGTTGATCTCTTCAAACTTGCCGCCGACGTCATTGATGAACAACTCGCCACTCGGTTTGCGGACGGCGAAGGTGAACGGATTTCGCAAACCCAAGGCCCAGATCGCGCGGTATTTGCCGCTGGTGTGAGCCAGCAACGGATTGTCGCTGGGGACCGAACCGTCGGCGCCGATACGCAGCATCTTTCCTTGAAACGTGGCCAGGCTTTGGGCCGGCGTCTCGGCAGTTTGTTCGCCAATGGCAACATAGAGCGTGCCGTCGAGGCCGAAGTGCAAGGCGCCGCCTTGGTGCCCGGCCGGCACGTTGCCGCCCAGCTTCGTCTGGTCGTCGCCCTCCAGCAAGATTCGTTCGCTGCCTGCCGCTGCCACGTCGCCCTTAGCAGTAAAGCGGCTCACGCAATGATGTGGATACGGCTGCCGGGCCACGTAGCAAACGTAGACGTAAGGCTCTTCCGGAAAGCGAGGATCGACCGTTACGCCGATCAGCCCGCGTTCCCACGTTGAATCGACCGGCAGCGTGACGAACGGCGTCGGCAACAACTCGCCTTCCTTCACGACACGCAGCGCGCCTGTCTGTTCGCAGACGAAAATCCGCCCGTCGCGGGCGGCTTCCATCGCCGTAGCGCCGGTCAAGCCGGTCGTGAGCGTGGCCACTTTGAAGCCGTCGGGCAACTGAAGCGGTCCCTTCACACCGGCGCCGAACGACGCATCGCCCTGCGGGCGCAAGGTTTCCAAATATGCGATCAGGTCGGCGAACTGCTCCGGGCTCAGCGATTTCTCCAGACCCTCGGGCATCAACGAGACGGCGCTCGTCTGCCGCTCGCCGATGTCGGCGGCCGGCAGGTGATGTCGCCGGCCGTTGGCATCGACGAGCGTCAGGCCGTCGGCGGTCTGGTCTTTGACGATGCCCAAAAGTGTCCGGCCATCGGCCATGACAATCGTGGTTGCGCGAAAACCTTCGACGATCTGGCGAGAAGGTTCCAAAAGCGATTCGATCAGATGAGGCCGGTCAAACTTGCCGGCGATGTGCGACAGGTCAGGGCCAGCTTCGCCTCCTTGACCGTTGACCTTGTGGCAGATGACGCACCTGGTTGTTTTTTGATCGGCGAACGATTGACCGCCGCGGCCGGAATCGCCCGCGTGCGTCAAGGCGTATTGCTCGTAGACACGCTTCTTCGCCGTCGCGTCATGCGGAATCTGGCCAACGGGAGTCTCTGCGGCTGCTTCCTGTGGCGTGCAAAAGCCGCCGATGAGTATCAGCGCCAACAGAACCAAGTCAAAATGCAAAATACAGAAGTCAAAAGGCAAAATGCATGAAGCGCGTATCATCGTCGCACTCAACTGCGGGGCTTGCTTTTCGTCGTTTCGCTATCCGAGTGAGGCCGGACACGTGGTTCCGTGCAAGCGAATTTCAGTCCGACCAGATCCGTTCAAGTTCCAAGGCAAAACCCGGCAGCACCGAACCGCCGCTGACCGTCCGTGGCGCTTTGAGCGTCTGCGGTTTCTTGCCGGGTCGATAAATCTCAACGCGGCGGGCCATTGGATCGATGAGCCAGCCCAACCGTACGCCGAGCTCGATGTACTCGTGCATCTTGGCACGCAATGGCTTGAGTTTATCGGTATCGGACCGGATCTCGACGACAAAGTCGGGTGCCAAAGGAGGAAACTTTTTTCGTTGATCGCGGGTGAGGGCGCGCCACCGATCGCGCGCCACCCAGGCAGCGTCGGGCGAACGCACAGGACCGCCAGGCAAGCGAAAGCCGGTCGACGAATCGAAGACCTCACCTTGATGCGCGTGCTCGTTCCAGGCGACAAGCTGATAGTTGAGGCCGGAATTCGTTCGGCCCGTCTCGCCGCCGGAGGGGGGCATGATGATCAGGTCTCCACTGCGTGTGCGCTCGATCCGCAAATCGCGATTGCGCTGGCAGAACTCAAAGAACTCATCCTCGCTGAAGCGGTTCATCGCCGCACCGAAGTGGAGCACCAGCGGTGAGCCGATTGAATCAGTAGTGACGGTAGCCATCGTTGTCGTTCCCGCGGTCTTTTCCCTAACGATAATCGCATCTCGACCCGCCTGGAAGCCGGGCAAATTTCGAGGATGGCCAACTCGCGCCGAGTTGCGTGCAAATCGTGCGCAGTTGGCCATCTTGGCACATCTTGTGGTCGGTCGGCGAGCGGCCACAATATCTTGTGGTCGTGCACGTGGCCGATTTTGTAGCGCGGCGACACGCGTGTCGCCAGCGCGCCGGAAGCGATGTCCCGATCGTTCCCAGTCCCTGAAGGCTGCGGCGCCGTGCGGCGCAGGTCTGCCCTGACTCTTGCAGCGCGGAGACACGCGTGTCGCAAGCGTCAAAAACCGCGTTCCCCAGGGTCGACCAGGCCGGCGCCGTTTGGTCCGTGACTGACATGTTTTTTTCGTACGGCG
>DASSFG010000739.1:0-7605 GCA_035694685.1 Pirellulales bacterium | reverse complement strand
GGCGAGGGGCCGACGTTCTGAGCGTCGTGTGTCTTCCAATTGCACCACTTGGTCATGTTGTCAGCGACCCGTGCGGGAATTGAACCCGCCTCCCGAGCTTGAGGGGCTCGTGTCCTGAACCGATAGACGAACGGGCCAGTTGTCTTCGAGTGCGCCGGGCAGGAGTCGAACCTGCAAAGCCCGAAGGCGGGTGGGTTACAGCCACTTGAGCTTGCCAATGCCCAACCGACGCATGGTGTTTGTTGTTCAAGTGGCGCAGGTCGGAGTCGAACCGACAGTTCACCACGGTTCGGGCACCACGCGCAGCGTGGTCGTGGCCGCTTTGCCTGTTTGCGTACCGCGCCGTTTTGTTCTTGAAAGCGTCCCCGGCGGGATTTGAACCCGCGATCTCCACCGTGACAGGGTGGCGAGCACTCCAGACTGCTCCACGGAGACGAGTTTTGCAGTGGCCCAGGTGGGACTCGAACCCACAGCATCCCTGGTTCTAAACCAAGGTGGTCTGCCGTTGCCTACCGAGCCGGTTTCTGTCTTCACGAGTGCCCAGAGCTGGAGTCGAACCAGCAAACGCTTGGGTTTAAGCCAAGCCGCTCTGCCTGTTGGCGTACCTGGGCGGATCGCCGTTTGAAGTAGTCCCGGACAGACTCGCACTGTCGATCTTCGCCGTGTGGGGGCGCTGCCTTCGCTGCTAGGCCACGGGACTGTGTTTTACGAAAGGCGGAGGCGCACCAACGCTGCGCGTCGGTGCCCGACTCGAACTCACAAGCGGCTCGCGCCGCCACCTGTTTTCAAGACAGGCTCCTCATCCGGCCGGATGACCTCCGCATCGAAAAAGTTCCGGGGGTTGGAATCGAACCAACGACTTCCTGGTTCAGAGCCAGGTATCGACTACCAACAGCGACAACCCCGGAAAAATTGAAACTCGTCACTTATGCACTGCCGCCCTCGCCCTTTGTTCCTCGCTATCGCTCGGCGGGCTCGGTTGCCCTAACAGCAGCAACTGCCCCGGATCATGTGTTCTTGGGACACGGCCCTCGCGACCGAAGTTCGGGGAGAAGGACTTGAACCTCCATCTCCTGGTTCAAAGCCAGGCGGCCTACCCTTAGCCGATCCCCGAGAGTGCCCTGCGAGAATCGAACCGGGCACCGACGCACAGCGTGGGTCGAGCCAGCTTGGAAGGCTGGAGCCTTTGCCGCTCGGCCAAGGGCACGTGAAGGCGGAAGGTGGGAGAGTCGAACTCCCAAGGCATTGCTGCTCGACCGCTTTCGAGGCGACTGCCATCGCCCGTTGGCTTGCCCTTCCGTTTTGTTGTGAGCTGCGGTGGCAGGAATCGAACCTGCGTCGGGGCGGTTAACAGCCGCCTACCCGTACCAGCACGGGTCCCACCGCAAAAAAGTCGGCGTGGCCGGATTTGAACCGGCGCTCTCGTGCTCCCGAAGCACGCTTCAATTCCAGGCTTTCCCACACGCCGCTGCAAGAGCACCCAGCCGGAGTCGAACCGGCACTTTCTGCATGGCGAGCAGATAGGCTTCCGCTACATCATGGGTGCGTTGAGCGTTTACCAGATTGTCAAAGATCGTGTAGAGGGGTTGGGGACTTGGGGCTAGGGTTGCTGCGCCTTGCTTTTCCCTAGTCCCAAGCCCCAAGTCCCTAGCCCCTTCTCCAAAGTGGGACCAGACGGACTTGAACCGTCACCAGCCTGGTTAAGAGCCAGGTATGCTGCCGCTAACACCTTGATCCCGTTGCCATGTCAAACGCAGTCGGCACGGAAGGAATCGAACCTTCGTCCCGGGCCTTATAAGAGTCCCGCTCTGCCACTGAGCTACGTGCCGCTCGCCAGTGGGGCCGGAGGGAGTCGAACCCTCCGCTGCCTTTACGCCACGACCCCAAATTGCTGGTCTAGCGTATGTGTTTGAGCCGCTGCCTGTGCCGCATAGTGGCTCTCCTTGTTTGCTGCAGTAGTCCGGGGTGGAGTCGAACCAACCGCCGGCGACGTATCAGATCGCCATGCTTCCGTTACAACACCGGACTGAGCCTTAAAAGTCGGGATGGTGGGAGTTGAACCCACTCGCTCGTGCTCCCAAGGCACGCGGGCCGCCGTTACCCTACATCCCGTTGTTGCCGTCAGTCAGAACGGCCGGACTCGAACCGGCGATCTCCTGGCCCCCGACCAGGCGGAATAGCCACTTTCCTACGTTCTGATTTCGAGTAGCTCGTCGGGGAGTCGAACCCCGGTCTCCGGCTTGCCCTGTCTCCTGCTTGATGGGCCGGAATCCTAAGCCGCTAGACGAACGAGCCGCGTGTTTGTCAGTGGGTCGGGAGGCGCTCGAATCCTCGTCTCCTGGTTTTCAGCCAAGTGCTATACCGTCTCAGCTACCGACCCGTGGTTGGCTGCCTGCCAACGAAAAAAGGCCCGGTGTCTTGTGACACCGGGCCTTTTGAAGAGCCTTGTCTCGCCAGATGGCCGAGCGTCACAAGCGCAACGGATGCGCGGGGAGCGAATTCGCCGGTTGACCGGCAAATAGGCACGTCCCTTTGCGTTCGTTGGTGATGCTTGGCCGAATGAAAGTCATTGAAATTCTCTTTGACGCCGCGCCGGCCGGTAGGCCGGGCCAGCAACTCGGGGCCGTCGTTAAAAGCGGCACAGACCGATCACGCGATCACCTGCGTCCGCTAGGTTATACCTTCATAGACGCGGAAGGTTTCAGGAGGTTCACGAAATTCTTTGGCCAAAGGGCGAGGCTGCTAAATCGTGCTTCGGCTTCAGGTCTTCCCACGCGTCGAACGGTGGGCCAATGCTGCAACGCTGATGCTTCAAGGTGTCGAACGGCTTGCCGACGACTTCGTTATCGAAGTCGAGATGTTGCCAGGCAGTCCCGCTTCGCTTCATTAGGGCGATCGTCGTTGAACGCCATCCGTTGTTCCTGCCCCGATTCAGCATCCCGGCCGTCCTTGTCGCAGCATTCGTTGGCTTGGCCGTTTATCTGTACCAAGCCCAGCACTTGTTCGATTCTGATGCCCTGTCGATTCTAGGCGTCGTGTTTTCGTCGGAGGTGAGCAGATCCAGTGCGACGCCTTGCCGTCATTTCCGCAGCGGACCGATCTCCCTCTTTTCGTCCCTCTGACGACTGTTTTACATCTGGTTCCACAGGTATTCGCTCTTGGTTACATTATTCGGATGCACCGCCGATTGAAATTTCACCTGCGCCTGGTCTTGGCAATCACCTGCAGTCAAGCCGCTCCGGCCGCGGCTCAGAGCAATCCGTCGCTCTCGGAGCGTTTGCTCCCCCTGATCGAAGCCCACCGGGGCCGCGTGGCCGTCGCCGTCGAGAACCTGGAAGGCGACGAGCGGTTCGCCTACCATGCCGATGAGGTGTTCCCGACCGCAAGCCTCATCAAGTTCCCGGTGCTCATTGAGCTGTATCGACAGGCGGGAGAGGGCCGCGTTGATTTGCAGGCCCACGTGACGCTCAAGGCCGCCGACAAAGTACCAGGTTCGGGCATTCTCACGGCGCACTTCTCCGACGGAGCAACGTTTCCGCTCGTTGATGCGGCGCGGCTCATGATCGCATACTCCGACAACACCGCCACCAACCTGGTGCTCGATCGGATCGGCATTGCTACGACCGGTGAAACAATGCGGGCGCTTGGCTGCCCAAACACGCGCCTGCATAGCAAGGTCTTTCGTCGCGACACCTCCATCGACCTGGAGCGAAGCAAGCGGTACGGGCTGGGAAGTACGACTGCGGCGGAAATGCTGCTGCTTCTTGGCAAGCTGCACCGCCGGGAGTTGGTGAGCCGTGAAGCAAGTGAGGCAATGTTGAGCCACCTGAAATCATGTGACGACAAGCACAAGTTCCGGCGCTTTTTGCCAGAAGGGGCGGTGTTGGCCTATAAGACGGGGAGCCTCGACGCGGTGCGCACGGCGGCCGGCATTCTTTACGCGCCAGCCGGTCCGGTTGCGTTGTGCGTGTTGACGGCTGAAAACGACGATCAACGCTGGACGCTCAACAACGCCGGCGACCAGCTTTGCGCCGAAGTTGCCCGCGAGGTGTTCGCGGCGTTCGATCACCGGTGATATTGCTCTTGGAAACTAGGCAGAAGTCGTCGTGTACGGCTGAAGGTCGATGCAAACCAGCTTTGGGCCGATCATGCCTGCACCTTGCAGCCGCAACTGATTCTTGACGAAGCCCTACTCGAACTGTCGATCGTCACCTTGTAAGGGTGCTGCCTTCGCCACTAGGCCACGGGACCGTGTTTCACAAAAGGCGGAGGCGACCAACGCTGCGCGTCGGTGCCCATGGCCGGTCAGAATCGCCCTATGGCGTTGTTCTAGTTCTTTGAGCCAAAGGGCCAAGTCGTCGGCAAGGCCGCTTCGCATGCTACCGGGAGTACTTTTCTACCGCGTCGCCGTTCAACTCGATGCCCAAGCCCGGTCCGGTTGGCACGCGCAGCATGCCGTCGGCGTCGAGGGTAAACCGAGGGAGAATGAGTTCCTCGATGTATGGGACGCCGGTTTGATATTCGACCCATCGTGCTACCGGCAAAGCGGCCGTGAGGGCCAAGTCGGCAGCCACGCCGACGCCGGTGTTCCAGCCGTGCGGCACGACGAGCACGCCGTGGTCGTAAGCCATCCAGCCGAGCCGGCGCCCTTCGCTCAAGCCTCCGCACTTGGTCAGGTCGGGCTGGATGATGTCCAATGCCCGTGTGGTTATGAAGGGCTGGAACGATTGCCGGCGCGTGAGCACTTCGCCCGTGGCAATCAGCACCGGCGAATTTTGCCGCAGTTCGCGGAAGCCGTCGACGTCGTCGGGCTTGAGGGCCTCTTCAAACCAGGTCACGCCATATTCGCCGAGCATCTTGGCCGTCTCGCGAGCCCAACCGACGCCGTGCGGCCAGAACTGCTCGCTGCCGCCCGCATCGACCATCAACTCCACGTCGGCGCCGACGGCGTCGCGGGCGGTGCGCATGAGCAGTTCGTCGTATTGCCGGCTGAGGCGCCCGAACGGCCGCCAACCCATCTTGATGGCCTTGAAGCCGCGCTCAAGCTGTTCGGCCAGTTTCTCGCGCAGCAACCCAGGCTCTTCGAACAAGATCGAGGCGTAAGGCTTGATGCGATCGCGGTAATTGCCGCCCAACAATCGCGACACCGGCTGGCCGAGCGCCTTGCCCGCCAGGTCCCACAGAGCGATGTCGATGCCGCTGATCGTATGCTCGACCGAGCCGCCGCGGCCGAGCCAGAACATCGACTGCCGTAGTTTTTCGCTCACTCGTTCCGGCTCGAAGCCCGTCTCGCCAATCAGATGCGGGCGCAACAGCTCGAGCGAAGCCTCGACCAGCGGACGCGTGGTGTAGCAGCTTCCGATGCCCGAAAGTCCCTCGTCGGTGAGCACCTCGATGAGCGTGTTGTACTGCACGTTCGGATCGGTGCCGCCCGGCCAGCCATGATCGTGTGTCGCGCCTCGTAAGGCGATCGTGCGGACTTTGGTGATTTTCATGAAGGTTAATCTAGTGCGATCAGCAAAATACGTAAAACCGAAGATCCCCGTGGCCGCGAAGGAGCGTGATTCGATAGACCAGGGCACAGCCCTCGTTGTTTTACAAAAGTCCGACGCCGTGGCTCCAAACGCGTTGCGCTCTCCAGTCCCGTAGGGACGTTACAGTTTAGCGGTGGGCGCAAGCCCACGGAAAGCAACGCCAACGATCGTCGCAGCCGCGTAACGGCGACAGAGTGGTGCGCTACCTCTGTCGCCGCTACGCGGCTTGATTGATCTACCGCGTCGGTACCGTGGGCTTGCGCCCAATGGCTAAACCATTTCGCCGCTACGCGGCTGACCCGCGAAACGTGCTGAACAACAAGGGCGCAACGTCAAAAGTTCCGCGCTGCGCTATCGAATATGACTCGTTTTGGATCACTACGCAAGAAGCGATGATATTTGGTGTGACAGATCCGGCTACAGCGGAAACAGCTTTCCGCGCGAGAGCAATAGCGACGTTAATTCCCCGATGAACGTGAGGATGACGCCGACGTAGAGAATGCCAGTGGCGCTTTGCGTATTGGGAATCTTCAGCGTCTGCCGGGCCATGACGGCAACGACCAGCGCCCCCACGAGTCCGGTGAGCCACCGCATGGCGATGAACAACCATTGCGTCAGATCAAACGCTTCGCCCGTTCGCCAGATTAAGAGCAGCGCCAACGCTGCCAGTGCGGCCCGCACGACGATCACCGCCATCATGGCATGCGTCAATCGAACGAGCGGCGCGAGCGACATGCCGGGCGCGTTCAGGTACCAGTGGCCCAAGAGCATGGCGGCCATCGTCGCGCCCAGCACCGCCCCACCGGCCGCCGGATCGATGGACCACAGATACCTGCTGATTTCTTGATCGCTAACAGCACCACTATTTTGCCCGAGCCAGGCGCCGGCGAGGCTGCTGGCGGCAACCGTGGCCAAAGCCAGCAGTCCGGGCCCCGCTTTCTCATAGAGCCACGAGGCCGCGCCGCCGTAACTGGCCACGGCGGCCACGATCGCGGGCCAGGCACGCAACGAAGTATCATCAGGAGCGAGCCAGGCCAAGAGAGCGGCGAGGGCGTTCAGGCCCAGCAGGACGTACAGGTTGTTGCGGTAATAGCCGCTGGTGACCTGACGCGGCGACGCCAAGAGCATGGCCGCGGCCAGGCCAAACGACAGCCGCAAGACGAATTGTGCCAGCAGGGCCATCGGCTACGAGCGGCGGTCGCCGTAGATCAGGTTCATGATCTCCGAGCGGCTCGATAAGTGCGAGCGGAAGACGCCGCGCATGGCGGAAGTGACGCAGAGGCTGCCCGGTTTGCGAATGCCGCGGATCGTCATGCAAGTGTGCGTGGCCTCGATGACCACCGCCACGCCCTTGGCCTCCAGTTCATCGACCAACAGGTCGGCGATCGTCTCGGTCATTCGCTCTTGCACTTGCGGACGCCGTGCGACCATCTCGACGACGCGGGCCAGTTTGCTCAGCCCGATGACTTTGCCCGCCGGCAAGTAGCCAATGTGGGCTTCGCCCATGAAGGGCAGCATGTGATGTTCGCACATGCTGTTGAAGCTGATGTTCTTGACCAGCACGACTTCGTCGTATTTCTCAGTGAAAAACTTGCGCAGGTGTTGCCGCGGGTCGTCGTGCAGGCCGGAAAACAGCTCGGCGTACATTCTGGCCACTCGGGCAGGCGTCTCGCGCAGCCCTTCGCGATCGGGATCCTCACCGACTGCAGCCAAAATTTCGCGCACGGCGCGTTGGATGCGCTCCTGATCGACGCCCGAAACGGCCAGCGACGCTGCGACGTCGTCCTCGCCGTCGGTGCAGTAGGGGGTGACTTGAGAATTGTTGGGCATTTCGTACCGATGGGAATTACCACCGAGCCTGTGCAACTGGGAGCAATGGATCTTAGACGTGCCATTGCGAAGGGTCAAGCAAACGGCCGCGACGTAGGTCAGGCTTTTCAGCCTGACAACCATTACTAAATAACCGTGCGCGATTACTGGACAGTCTCCACTGGGATGATGGCCTTTCTAAGCCGTCACCATCGAGGGTGACGGGCTAGGAAGCCCATCCTCCTCAAAACCGGCGCCCGGT
>DASSFG010000738.1:0-16626 GCA_035694685.1 Pirellulales bacterium | reverse complement strand
GAACCGCGACCTGCCCGGCTTCGTCGTGCTCAGCTTTGGCGTGGTGCCCTGCGGTGGGCTGGAGAATTTTTCCGGCGGCTTTCTCCCGGCCAGCCACCAAGCGACGTTCTTCCAGGCCGAAGGCACGCCGATCGAAAACATCGTACCCGCCGACAAAGATACGCGGGTGCAACGAGTCAAACTCGATTTGCTGGTCGAGCAGAACGAGCGGTTTTCGCGCTTGCTGGGTGTCGACGACGGCGTCGAGGCGACGACCAAGAACTATGAAATGGCCTATCGGATGCAGTCGCTTGCGCCAGACGTACTGGACCTGAGCCGTGAAACGGCGGCCACGCATAAGCTTTACGGCGTCGATTGCGACATCGCCTCAAAGCGGCTTTACGGCATGCAGTGTCTGAGGGCGCGGCGACTGGTTGAGTCGGGCGTCCGATTCGTTGAAATCTGCTGTCCGCCGGGGGCATCGAACGGAACTTGGGACCAGCACGGCAATCTCAAAGCCGGACACGAAAAGAACGCGCTCGACACCGACCAGGCGATTGCCGCTTTGATATGCGACTTGAAAGCCCGCGGTTTGCTTGAGGATACGCTGATCGTCTGGGCGGGCGAATTTGGACGCACGCCGCATTCCGCCGGCCGGGATGGCCGCGACCATCACCCTGAAGGTTTTACTGTCTGGCTGGCGGGCGGCGGTGCTAAAGGAGGCGTTGTCTATGGCGCGACCGATGAGTTGGGCATGCAGGCCGTCGAAAACGTCTCGACGATCCATGACCTGCACGCCACGATCTTGCACCTGCTCGGCATCGACCACGAGCGACTCACCTATCGCTCCGGCGGTCGCGATTTCCGCCTCACCGACGTCCACGGGCGAGTATTAAAAGAGGTCGTCGCGTGATGCTAAGTAGATGCGCGCAAGAATCTACGCTCGAGAGAATAGGCGGTGGCTGGGGCAGAGTGCGTAGGGTGGGACGAGCGAAGCGAGTCCCACCATAACAATAGCGGTGGGACTCGCTTCGCTCGTCCCACCCTACCCCAATCGCCATCCGTCGAGACATGATTGACGAAGCACTAATCGACGAACATAAACTCGTTCGCACTAAGCAGCGCCTGGTCGTAGAGCTCCCAGGGCGAGAGTTTTGATGCTTCAGACGATATCGGCGGGGCAGTGACAAATCTGCGGGCAAGTTCCACTTCGTCGTCGCTTGCGGCCCGCTCGAAGATCAGCCGGTAGAGCGCTTGCACGCGCCGCGCCGTGTCGGCCTCGGCGGCGATTTCGGGCCGGGCCATGAGCTTGCGCACCTCGTCAAGCACGAAGGGCGAATTCATGGCAAACAGGGCCTGCTGCGGCACCGTCGTCCGCGGTCGCTGGTCGATCGAGACATCGGGATTGGCAAAGTCGAACACTCGAAACACGCCCGGCAGATCCTGCCGGTCAATGTAGGCATACACGCTCCGCCGGCCGGAAAAAGGCTGCGCCCAGATGTCGACGGGCCGGCCGCCGAGGCCGCGGTCGAGCCGATCGGCGACGGCCAGGTAGCTGTCGCGCATCGACTCGAAGTCGAGCCGGCGGCGGTTCATGCGATACAACAGCCGGTTCTCCGGATCAACTGCGGCACAATCGGGCCGCTCTATGCTGGCCTGCTGATACGTGCTCGACAGCAAGATCATCCGGTGCAACCGCTTCAGCGACCAGCCATCGTCCATCAACGAGGCGGCCAGCCAGTCGAGCAGTCCGGGATGCGAAGGTGGATTGGTGCGTACGCCAAAATCACTGGGCGTGCGCACCAGGCTGCTGCCGAAGTGGTGCATCCACACGCGATTCACCAGCACGCGGGCCGTGAGCGGGTTGTCGCGGCTGGCGATTGCCTGCGCCAATTCCAGCCGGCCGCTGCCCTGCTTGAACGGCTCGCGCTGGCCCCGCGAGAGCACGGCCAGAAACTGCCGCGGGACGCGCTCTCCCGGCCGGCCGGGATTGCCGCGGATAAAAACGTGCGGCTCGACAGGCTGCGGAGCATCGACCATGGCCATCGCCCGTGCAGGCGCGGCCGGAGAAGTCGCCTCCAACTCGTCGACTTTGCGTTGCAAGGCCGTGAGCTGGTCGCGCACTTCGCGATCGACCAGCCGCTGCGCCAGCTCCTCCGACAAGACCACCGGCGAGTTGGCACCATACAGCACCTGCCGCAATTCTTCCTGCGCGGAATCGGCCAGGCGTTCTCCCGGCGGCGTGGCCTGGCGAGCTTCATTCCAGGCTTTATCGGCCTCGGTGAACAGCTCGCCGTACAGACGGGCCACGTCCATCATCGTCGCCGGACGGCGTTCGATCAGTCGTTGCCTGACGAGCGCGTTTATCGGCTGGCCGGTCTCGGCGGCCGACGACCAACGATCGAACACCTCGCCCGACTTCTGCGAGAACTCGGCGGGCGGGATAGCCGCCAACTCATGCCACGCCAGAAACACCGCATGTCGGCTGGCCGCCGTCTGCTTCAAAAACTGCCGCCAGCGGTCGACCATGGGCGGACGCAGGTCGCCGGGCGCGATGGAAAGCATCGGCTCTTCGTAGGGCGGTTCGCCAGGCCGCTCGCGGATTAACTGCGCCAGGTAGTCGCCGGCCTGCGAGCGGAACAGCTTTTCGAGCTCGGCGTGCTTTTGAGTCCGGTAGTCTTCGACGGCCTTTTGCAATTCGGCCCTTTGCTGCTTGAATTGCGCGTACTCGGCCGTCTCCTCGGGCACGCCGATCAGCGGTTCGTCGTCCGGCTCTTTCGAGCTGGCGAAAACGCCGTAGAGAGAATAGTAATCGGCCGAGGGAATCGGATCGAATTTGTGGTCGTGGCAGCGGGCACAGGTGACGGTCAGCCCCAACAGCCCGCGCGAGACGACGTCGATGCGGTCGTCGATGATGTCGTGAACGTTGAACATAAACCGCCGGCCGAGCGTGAGAAAACCGAGCGCGGCCAGCGCACGGTTGTCGTCGCCCAACGGCAACTGGTCGGCGGCAATCTGCTCGCAGACGAAGCGGTCGTAGGGCAAATCGCCGTTCATCGCGCGAATCACGTAATCGCGGTAGGTATACGAAAAGGGGTACCGCCGCTCTTGCGTGAAGACGTAACCCTTGGTGTCGGCGTAACGGGCCACGTCGAGCCAATGCCGTGCCCAGCGCTCGCCGTAGTGCGGCGAAGCCAGCAAGCGGTCGATAGCACGCGCCCAGGCGTCGGGCGATGCGTCGTGCTCGAACGCCTCGACTTCTTCCGGCGTCGGCGGCAGCCCGATCAGATCGAAAGTCACGCGCCGCAACAATGTGCGGCGGTCGGCCTTGGCCGAAGGCGAAAGCCCCTTCGCTTCCAACTCGTGCAAAACGAAGCGGTCGACCGGGTTTTCGCACCAATCGGTCTGCTTAACGTCGGGCAGTGCACGCCGCGTGACGGGCTGAAACGCCCAATGTTTTGCTGCCAGATTTTGCGACGGCGCGGGCGCGCCCGTTTTTGGTTCCCCGGAACCCGACTGATCGGCCGGCCAGGGAGCGCCCATCTGCACCCATTTCACCAAGGCGGTGAGCTCTACTTCGGGCAGCTTGCCGGCCGGCGGCATCTGAGTATCGCCTTGATAACGGACGGCCTCAATCAGCGGGCTTTTGTCCGGCTCGCCGGGCACGATCATCCGGCCGCTATCGCTCCCTTTCAGGGCGGCCTCGCGGCGGTCAAGCCGTAAGCCCGATTCTTGTTTTTCCGCCCCATGGCACTTTTGGCAGCGTTCCACCAGCACCGGCCGCACTTGCTTCTCAAAAAACTCGAGCTGCTCCGGTGTCGCCTCGGCGGCGTACAGCACGCCGGCAGCCGCACTGCCGCACGTCAACGCGGCGGCGAACAGGATTCGGGGAACGAGAATCATCGACTCAAGCGTAAGCGACAGGTTCGTGGCAGGCGGGCGGCGCCGGCTAGCACCAGCACCTTGGGCGGGATCAACCCAAGTGATTATATCACGCCGCGGGGTAGGGGCGTAGGGTGGGACAAGCGAGCTTGCGAGCGCCGATGCACCGAGTCAGCGTGGGCTAGGGACTCCATGAACTGCATTTCCCTTTCCGGCGGCGGGCGGCGCGGCTATACTGCGGGCCTGCCTGAATTGTTTCTTGTGCTCGCCCGGCCGTGGTTGGCCACGCTTCCGTCTTAGGTCTTGCCCGATGCCCAAGTATGTCGTTCGTTGCGGCGTGATGCGAACGCTGGGCGTCTATACCACCAGCCGCAACGAGATCCTCGCCCGCGGCGCCCAGGTGGTGACGCGCACCGACCGCGGGCTGGAAGTGGGCGAGGTACTGTGCGAAGCCAGCGACGAAGCCGTGGCCAAAATGAACGATCCGGGCAAAGGCCAAATCCTGCGGGCCATGACGCCCGAAGACCACCTCGAAGCTGAGCGTCTGCACCAGCAGCAGCAGGTCGAGGCCGCCACCTGCGAGCGAATGATCGCCGAGATGCAATTGCCGATGCAGCTCGTCGACGTCGAGCACATTTTCGGCGGCGAACGCGTCGTCGTGTTTTATCTTTCCGAGAGCCGCGTTGATTTCCGCGAGTTGGTCAAACGGCTGGCCGGGGAGTTTCAGACACGCGTGGAAATGCGGCAGATCGGTGTCCGCGACGAAGCCAAGCTGCTGGCCGATTACGGCGATTGCGGCAAGCCGGTCTGCTGCAACACGCACTTGTCTGAAATGCCGCCCGTGTCGATGAAAATGGCCAAGCTGCAGAAGGCCACCCTCGATCCGACGAAGATTTCCGGCCGTTGCGGACGGCTCAAGTGCTGCCTGCGGTACGAATACGACACTTACGAAGAATTGCAAAAAGAGCTGCCGCCCATCGGCTGCGACGTGCTCACGGCCAACGGCCGGGCCAAGATCCTGGCCCACGAGATCCTGGCGCGTCAATTACTGGTCGAAACGGAAGATCGCCGCCGGGTGTTGATCTCGGCGAACGACGTGCTGACCGTCGTGGCGCGCGGCGCCGCCAACTGATAGACCGTCACCTCGCGATGCACCATGTCTGAAACCGCCCAAAAGATTGCCGAGCTGGTGAGGCAAGATCGCCGTTACCGTTTTGAGGCCTACGCCTTCGTGTTCGAGGCCCTCGGCTATGCCCACAAAGTGCTCGGTCTCGGCGCCACGAAGAAGAGCGAATCGGCCACGCGCAAGCGGGCGAAATCGGCCGGCGGCGAGGAAGAGCCCGAGAACCATCTCACCGGTCAGCAGCTTTGCGAAGCGATCCGCTTGTACGCCTTGGAGCAATATGGCTACATGGCCAAGTGCGTGCTGAATAACTGGGGCGTGCATGCCACGGGCGACTTCGGCGAAATCGTCTTCAACCTCATCCGCATCGGCGAGATGCGCAAGACCAAGGACGACCGCCGCGAAGACTTTAACGACGTCTACGATTTCGAGACGGCGCTGCGGCAAGAATTTCGCATCGAGCAAGCGAAATAGGCGGTTGGATGTCTAAGGCGAAACTGTCCGACGCTCCGCCACGCGATCGCCGCACTTCGTCCGACGCGGCGTCACTCACCGACCAGCGAGCCTTCGTTCCCAATCCGCCCCGGCGGCGGCCGTTATTTCTGCTATTTTCTGCGTTGGCGGTCGCGCTTTGGCTCTTGTTTTTGCTCTGGATGGCGCTCGATGCTCGGCGTTTGCGGCGGCAGAATGGCCACAATCCTCAAGGGCGCCCCGGTGCCGCCGGCGATGTTCATGGGCAGCGCGACAACGGCAAAGCCTACATCCGGTAACTGCTCGAGCCCGGCCACGTTTTCGAACACGGGCACGTTATGCTCAAACAGCTTTACGTGGCTGCCGAAGTGCGTCGATTGCCCGTGGTCGATGCTGGCCGTATCGATGCCTACCGCTTTGACGAGCCGGTGCTCGACCAGCCACTGGGCGGCCTGCGGCGAAAGGCCCGGGAAGTGGAGCTTGGCCACGGCCTCCGGCCCGGTTTCGTCCGTGCCGAGATACTCTTTCCGCTTCGGCCAGCGGCGGCCAAAGCCGGTCCGCAAGAGCAGGATGACGTCGACCAGTTGCCGGCGGTGCTCTTCTTCCCAGCGGCGCAGATCGGCAACACCGATCTCGTAATCCGCGTCGTCAGCGCACTCGGCCGATACGTCGACGACGACGGCTTCTCCGACAAGCTGCTTGAGCGGTACTTCATCGACCGTCCGCCCCGCGGCGTTAAAGTGGAACGGAGCATCGAGGTGCGTGCCGCCGTGTTCGGCGGAGGCAAAGCGATTGGCCGCGTAGAAGTAACCCTTGGGTGTCTTTCCCGCCGGTCCTTTTTGAAGCCGAAAGCCCGACTCGGTCGGCCAGTAGATCGTTTGTTCATCGAACGGATGCGTCAGGTCGATCAGCCTGGCATCGTTCAGCCAGCCAAGCTGCCGGGCCGCTTCAGCCCCTTCCGCACGTTTGTCGGTAGGTTTGCTTGGCGGCGCTTGGGCGAGCACCAGGCAACCGGGCAACCACAATCCGAACAGCGTCAAACCCATCACGATTGAAGTCACGGTCATAGTCGGCGGCTTTGTGAAACGTCTTTCAACTCCGTAGGTCAGGCTTTCCAGCCTGACGTCCGTCAGGTCCGAAAAGCCTGACCCTTATGCGCCCGCCGGCGGGTTCAGCTCGTTCAGAATGAGCCGCACGGCGCTGGCGGTGACGGCGGCGGGCAACGCCGGCAGCGGCTCGCCGGCGGCAACTTGAGATAGCTCCAGCGGTACGTGAACGAGCGCCGCTTCTGTCCGACGTCCCATCCGCTCGCTGAGGTAATGTGTCCAATAGAGCAGGGCGTTGCACAGATACGTGCCCGCATGAAACGACAGTCGGGCCGGAATTCCCGCCTGCCGCAGCTTCGCTTGCCAGAGCGCCAAAGGCAAGCTGCTTCGATAGGCCACCGGCCCGTCCGGCTCCAAGGGAAAATGGCCAGCGGCCAAATCGCCGGCTTCGGCGCCCACGTTGAGTCCGATGGCTTCCAAGCGCACGGCGGCGTCACCGGGCGATTGCCCAAGATGAATCACATAATCAAAGCCGCTTTCCAGGTCGGCGGACAACCGCTGGCGAGCGGCGGCGAAATCGACCGGGTAGCGGCGCGTGACGAGGTTCGGCTGGCTGGGCAGCTCGCGGGTCAGCTCCACCAGGCAGAGCCAACTCGCATTGGTCGTCCAGCGATCGTACGGCTCAAAGGCAGTAACGAGGACCGACTTCACGCCTTTTCGCGCTTTGGTTCCCAATCGAAACTGTTCGTCTGCCCGTCACGCTGGAATTCTACTTTCCCTTTGATGGTATCGCCGCTGACTTTGCCGTTGTACTTAAAGACCATTTTCTGCCCGTTGAATTCGCGCGTGACCGTAAAGGACACCTCGCCGTCTTTGTACTTGGCGTCTTCAATGGGCCTTTCCTGGTTGTCGCGGCCTAGCATGGCGCCGGAGAGCTTGTCGCCTTCCAGCTTCAGCTTGAGCGTCATCTCGCGCGTCTGATTGTTACGCGTCACTGACCATTTCCACGTGCCAGTTGGGTCGGTACCCTCTTCGGCCTTCAAGGCCGTCGCCGCAGACGTCAGGATCAAGCCGATTGCCACCGCCGAAAGCGTTGCGAACTTCATGGGATCTCCTTGTCGAGTGGAGTGGGAAATGGAGGATGCGCCCATCATACATCGGCGGCCGGCCGTTACAAGTTTCGCATGCCGAAAATGCGTCGTCATGCCCGGCCGCCCCACCTTCGCAGCGAATTGTCGCAAGTGAGTTGCTGTCCAACGGAAGCCCGACGTGTGAGCGAGAAAAGTGCCTGATTTCCCTCGCTCACGCTTCGGGCTTCCATTCATTTCCCGCATGAGCAACCCAACTTTCATTTACCATCCTTCCCCGAGGCCGCTTCGCGCCGATATATTCACTGGCAGCTTCTCGGCACCAAAGGTCATCGGAGGCGTCGTCATGGCGGCACGAACGGCAAGCGTGATACAGCTCTGCGAGATGGTTCACGGGCAAGAGAGCGACCTCTTTGCCATGCTCACGGTCAAGGAATCGCTTTCTACGCGCGACGGTAAGCCCTATCACCGCGTCGGCTTTCGTGACGCGCGGCGCGAAGTGAGTTTTCCAATCTGGCAAGATTCTCCCTGGTCTGAAGAGTGCAAACAGGCTTGGACGCCTGGCGTCTGTTACAAGCTGCGGGCCTTGTATCGCGATACCAACTACGGGCCGCAGCTTGAAATTCGCAAGATTCGCCCCGTCAGCGATGCCGATCGGGCCGACGGCTACGACCCGCAGATGTTTCTGCCGCGTTCGCGGTTTGAGCCGACGGCGATGTTTGCCCAACTCGTCGAGTTGGTCGATGCGAAGGTTACCGACACGCGCCTGCGACGGCTCGTGCAGACGATTCTCTCCGAACATCGCGAGCGGCTGCTGACGCTGCCGGCCGCCACGCGCAACCATCACGCCTACGTGGGCGGCTGGTTGGAGCACGTGCTGAGCGTGACACGCACCGCGGTCTATCTGGCCGAGAAATACGACGACTACTATCCCGACCTGAAGCCGCGGCTGAACTGCTCGCTGGTGGTCGCCGGGGCGGTGCTGCACGACATCGGCAAGCTGTGCGAGTTGGAGTGGCAAGCGGAAGGCGCGGCGATCACGGCTTCGGGGGCGCTCATCGGGCACATCCTGCAAGGCCGCGACCTGGTACGCGAAGCGGCGGCGCGACAGGCTGCGGCGGGTGAAGCGATCGATGCCGAGGTGTTGCTGCGGTTGGAGCACATCGTCGTTTCGCACCAGCGCTTGCCCGAATGGGGCTCGCCGAAGCCGCCGATGACTCCGGAAGCCTTGTTGGTGCATTACGCCGACGACGTCGACGCCAAGTATCAGATGTACTACGGCATTCTCCGCGACGCTGGCGCCGGCCCACTCACCTCGGCCAAGAACGTGCTCACCCAGCGCCTTTACCGCGGCGAGGCTCCATGAATCGCCGCCAGGCAATTGACTCCAAGCGCGGCTATTCGGCCGGCTCTTCGCTCGATTCGGGCTGGTACCACTCGCCGCGGAGCCAATCGACTAAGAGATCGAGATTGGCGGGAGTGAGAATGTTGTCTTCCGGCTTGTCTTCGTGCTCGGCAAAGGCCGGCATCCGCTCGTTGATGTCGCCGTAAAACCGCTCGTGCGTCGGATTGCCGATCATGCCCTTCAGCCATTCTCGCGAGCCGTAGCCGGTTAAATCGGGCGCCGAGCCGAGGTCGCCTTCGTCGTGCCACTTGTGACAATCGGTACAGCCGAGCGATACAATTTGCTTGCGTCCGGTCTCGATCAAGTCGGCATCGTTTTTGTCCTGCTCGCGTTGGGCCGGAAGCTGCGCTTCGGCGGACAGGGCCGCGGCGAGCTGCGCTCTACGCTCGCTCTGCTCGCTTTGTTTTGCCGCGTCGTCGGCTTTCTCGAACGTCTCGAATACGAATTTCACCATGTCGCCGGTTCGGTGCGTCTCCGTACCGCCAAAATAACGCGGTCCGGCAATTTGATCGGGATCGAGAAGACCCTCAATCCATTGGCGCGAGGCGAAGCCGGTCAGGTCCGGCGCCGTCGACGCCGCGGAGGCTGTGGTCATATCGGTATGGGTATGACAGCTCGAGCAGTAGCGGTGAAACAACCGCGGGCCTTGGGTCTTCGGATCGTTGCGCAACACCGATAAGATTCCGGTGGGCGGAATGCCTTCGGGTGACCTGGCCAATTCAACTGCGCGATGCGCGTCTTTTTCGGCGCGCTTCACGGCCCGGAGATACGCCTCGGACGCCTCGAAACGCTTTGATATCTTCTCGTCGCCGCCGCCTTCTGGCTTCTTGGTATAGAGGGCCATGCGGTCCGCATGGAACGCCTGTCCCGTGAGAATCCCGATGCCCGCCAGCAGGATCACCAGAAAGCCGAGATTGAACCAATGTCCCAGCTTCCAGCGGCCTAAGATGGGCATCAAGGCTAACAGGAACAACACTGCCCCTGGCACCACGATCGCGCCGATGAATTCAAGTAACTGCGCCGATTGACCTTCACCCGCCTCAAACAGTTTGAGGAACTGAAACAAGAACAGAAAGTACCACTCAGGCCGAGCGGCGGAGTATTCATTCGACGGGTCCGCGGGGGCGCCCAACTCGGCGCCGCGGAACTCATACGCCTGGCTCTCCGTCCCGCTGAAGCCGGGGCGCACGACAAGAACGAGCACGAAGACGAGCACCGCCAGGCAAGCGACGGCGTCTTTCAACACCTGGTCGGGCCAGAAGGTGGTGTCGGGGCGCCTGTGCGGCTGCCGCGTATGAATGCCATGTCGGCGGAAGAGGGCGACGTGCAGCACCAGAAAACCTACCAGCAAAGCCGGCAGCACGCCGGCGTGCAAGGCGAAGAAGCGTGTGAGCGTCTGGTGTCCGTACTCCGACCCACCCACCACTAACTTTTGCAACGCCGGGCCGACCCCCGGCACAATGCCCATCAGGTTGGTCGCCACGCGCGTGGCCCAGTAGCCTTTCTGGTCCCACGGCAACAAATATCCGGTGAGCGACAGGCCGAGCACGATCTGCATCAGGATCAGGCCCAGCCAAAAATTCACCTCGCGCGGGGCCCGATAGGCCCCGTCGACCACGACTTGCAACAGGTGCAGGGCCAACAGCACCACCATGGCCTGCGCCATGAAATGGTGCAAACCGCGCAGCAGCCAGCCGCCTTGCATCTCGTGCTGGATAAAGTAGACGCTTTCCCAGGCCGTTTGGCTGCTGGGGCTGTAGCACATCCACAGGAAGAAGCCTGTGATTACCTGCACGGCGAAGGCGAACACGAGCGTGCTGCCCCAGACGTAGCGGTAGCGCGAGCCGCCGGGAATGTGCTCGTAGAGGGCCGCATGGATCAGGTCGCGAATTCCGGTGCGGTCGTCCAGCCAGTTGAGCAAGCTGCTCATTATTTAGGGACCTTCTCCGAGATGCCGGTGAGGTAATCGACGTAACGCACCCAGATTTCCTTTTGCTCGCCCGCCGCCCGGACGTCGGCATCGAGCTGGTCGAGACCACGCGGGCTGGGACCATAGTCAAGCTTGCCGTCGATGTTGAACGCGCTATCATGGCAGGGGCACTGATACACGTCGTGCTCGCGGTTAAAGGCCACGAAACAGCCGGCGTGCGGACAGGTAGCGTTGAACGCCTCGACTTCGTCGCTGCCCGGCTGGCGACGAAGATAGACGGCGCCGATGGCCTCGTTGCGGTATCGCGTCCAGGCGTCTTGCCGGTCGGCGATTACCGGAAACTGCCGTGGCACACCGTCGGCGGGCAAGGCGGCCAACGTGGCGATGCGCACCAGGCGGCCCGGCTCGTCGCTGTCGCCCGCCTTGCGGCTGCGCAGCGGATTGAGAAACGTGAACAGACCTGCGGCCAAGGGAAACAAGCTAATCAGGCCGCCGATCAGCACAGCGATGATCCCTCGGCGAGTAGCGCCGGCGGTGTCGATTTGTTCTGCTTCGGACATGACGGCTTGGGAGGCAGGAAGGTGGGGTGGGCGACGCTATTATTTCATCGCCCTGTCCGCGGCGTCAAGCCGCCAAACAACCCCCGCCGATTTAAGAACCGACTGATGCACGAGGCAGAGTTGTGCCCGACCACGCGCGGCAAACAGGGTTCGAGGTTGCAACTGCACATGAATGGCAAGCGCGCAAAGATGTCGATCGACGGGACAGCACTTCCAGCATCAACCATCCCGTTGCCATGACGAAGGCGCTTTGGGGCTCGTCGTTCGCAAGGGCGCGCTGGCCATCCTCAAGACTGAGATCGAGGAGTTGCCGTAGCATCAGGCCAGAAATCACCAAAGGTACCTGTCAAAGTAGCCGGTCCATCGGCTCGGCCAACTCGCGGAACCGCTCGTAGGGCATGGCCACCGTGTCCCAGCGAGGTGAAATCTGCTTGGCGTAGAAAGCGTATTGGGCCAGCCGAATGCCGACGAAGGCGTAGAGCGATTCGCGGAACTCAAACAGTTGTTCGCGCGGCAATGGGGCCCGGTCACCCAGAACGGCGTAGGCAAAGACGAACACGGCGTGAAACCGTTCGCCGAACAGCCGTTCCCAATGGGCCATGCTCACCAGGTCATCTCGCGTCGACCAGTTTTTCCAATACTGCTTGCGCATGCCGGAGGGAAACCGCCGCCCCTTGACGTCCACCAACCAGGTGTTGCCGCTGGAGGACGAAACAATGAAGTCGAGGCTCTTGATCGAAGCGTCGGCCAACAGGCTGCGGCGGCTTTCGTCGACGGCGACGTACGGGATTTGTCGTGCCCGCAGGTAGGCTTCAAAGGCCGCTTCGTAATGGTTGTCTCGATTGGCCATTTGCGAACAGGCGTCAGGACACGAACCTTACTCGGGCAACGGCTGGCCTTTGGTCTCCGGCGCGAAGGGGAGCACGAACAGGCCGATCAAAAACACACCGCACATCGACATGCCGGCGTAGCGAACAGCAAGTTGAGGATCTTGGATGTGCAGCACTTCCATGAACAGGTAATTGAGCCCAATCTTGGCCAGCGGCCCGACAGCGGCCACGAACCGGCCGACGTTGTAGCAGAACGACGTGCCCGTGCTGCGTAGGTGCGTGGGAAAAAGCTCCGGAAAGTAAATCGCGTATCCGCCGAACAGGGAAAGCTGACAGAAGCCCATAATGGGCACGAGGACGAAAATCTGCCACAGATCCTGGAGCGTATAAAAGACATACACGGTCGAAAAGAAGGCGACGAGCAGCGCGATGGCGAAGGTCGGCTTGCGCCCCAGGCGTTGCGAAACGGCGCCGAACGTGAACATCCCGAGAAACGCGCCGAGGTTGATGGCGATCGACGTGTAGCTTTGGTTCTTGGTAAGCGTCCACTTGATCTCGTTATCGACCGATTGCTTCAAGTCGACCAGATGGGTCGGTACATCGTCGGCCGTCTTGCCGTCGCGCCACAAGGCATGAATCTGTTCGAGGTGGGCCGCCCGCACGCTGTCGCCGGTCTTGCCCGCGGCATCAATCTCGCGTCGATAGACCGACTCGGTGAGCGGACGCGTTTGCACCTGCCGGATCAGATCGGGCGTATAAAAGCCGACCGCCCACAGACCGATTACTCCCGAGCAGGCGAGCACCAAGCCAAGCAACGCGTGCTTCCGCCACGTCGGATGAGAGAACAATTCGCGGTAGGAGCCGAGTTGCTTGGCCACCGCTCCCTCGTGCGAAGCCCGTTGCCAGCGCTCGGGTTCCTTCAGCCGGCGGCGAATGACGAGCGCGAGCAGTGCGGGCAGCGCGCCGACGAGAAACATCAGGCGCCACGGACTTTGTACAAGTCCTTCGCCCTCCGCCAGGCCCAGGCCCAAATTCACGAGTGCCGCGCTGATGTTGCCGAACGCCGAAATGGCTTGCAGCAGCGCAAGCATATAGGTCCGCGCCGATGCCGGCATCACTTCGGCGACCAAGGCGACGCCCACGGCAAACTCGCCCCCGACTCCCAACCCAGTCAAAAACCGATAAAAGGCGAAGTCATAAACCGTTTGCGATAGCGCGCTGAGTCCCGTACAGGCCGAATAAATCAGGATGGTCAGCAGCATCGTTTTCGCGCGGCCGATGCGATCGCCGAGCATGCCGAAGATCAGCCCGCCTGTCGCCCAGCCGGCAATGAACACGCTCGTCGCCACGTCGGCCCAGTTGTTTCGCAATTTGACAAGATCTTCTGAAGTTTCGGCCCGCGTGACCAATTCCCCCATCGCTTGCGGCCGGGCCAGAATAAACAGTTGCTGATCGAGGCAGTCGAATAGCCAGCCCAGCGCCGCGACGACGAAGACAAACCAGTGGTAACGGGTCAACTCGCCGTACCAGGGGCGGTGGACGGAAGCGATAGACATGCGGCGTTCCAGAGGCGGGAGATCAAGCGGGGCCGATGCGTCGAAATTGAACACACGGAGAAGGGAACGTCAAGCGGGAAAAGCGATGAGCCGCAAACTTGGCAGAGTGCATGAGTCAGCACGGAATGAGTCGAACCAGCAAGAACAACAGCCTGCGCGTCGTCAAGTACGGCACGTCAATTAGCCACGACGGAACCCCCCACCATCTTCTGGCGCAATCGGTTGAGCGCTTCAAAACTTACCGATTGAACGTTGTGCATCTGGAGCGAAGTCTGATTGCCAAGCGGCATAATAGAAAGGAGCGAATCTTCTCCCACGTCGATGGAGTCCAGAATGAGGCGACTGAGTTGTCTTAACCGCGCTAGGGCGGCGACGCAGGCGTCATCCAGCCGCGCTTCGGTTAAGCGGAGCCACCACAGCCCAGGGACCTGCTCAAGTTCTGCCAGCGTGGCAGCAGTCACCCCATCGCCGCGCAGCTCAAGGTCGATCTCCACGTTAGTCAGCCGCGCCAACTGCCGGATTCCTTCCTGCGAAAGCTGGGGAGAGCAGAGCCGCAAGGTTCGCAGTCTTGGCAATGTGACAAGTCGTTCAAATTCTTCGCCCCTCAGCCGTGGACTTTCCAATTTCAGGTATCGTAGCGCAGGCAAATGCGCGACGTGCTTAAGCGCGCCGTCACCGAAGACCGCTTCAATCTCCAGTTCCCGGCAGTCCGGGAACTGAGAGAGCGGTTCGAAAAAGTCGTCCGTTCGCTCGCCCCCTATGACGTGCAGATAGGTTACGCGATCAAACGGCCTTAGCCAGCCGCCGGGCATGTTGGGCAGGTAGCGACGTAGGGTATGAGGAACGTACGAGTCGGTATCAAAATGGCAGTGCAAGCGTTTCAATGCCGCTTCCTGGCGGATGTTTCGATGAACGGTCCATCCAAGCGCCGCCGCGGTAACCATTCCCGCGACAAGCAGCTCGTTCAGCGTGAATTGCCATACCTTTCTCGACGTGCGGCGCGACCGCAACTCCAAGACAAGTCCGACGCCAAACGCGGCCGTTATGGCGACGACCGCGTCGAACGCCAGGTGCTGTACGTCAAATTCGACCACCGGCGCTGTAAAAAGTGAGAAAGCCGAGCGGCCGGCCGTGTAGCCGCGCGCGAACTCCTTGGGCCAACCGTAGTAGTCGCCGCCCCCATGCCTTGAAGCACCTTGAGGGATGATGTTCAGCAGAAATATCGCGGATGCGGTGAAAAATGCCGCCGCCGTGCTCGTGCGGCGCCACCGCCAGCAAAACAGCGGCGATGGTGTGGCGCTGGTCGGCGGAACTGTCGAGGCAACCATTTGAACGTCGCTCGGATGTTGCGGTGCAGCCATCTTTCACCATCAGTATAGCGACGATCCAGGCCGGATGTTCGTACCCGACGACTGATGGCTGTCGTCTATCAAACGGTGGGCCGGCGCTCGCTCCGCTCACTGGTCCCACCCTACGGCTGGTTCACGCCTCAGGAAAGATCTCGGTATTCCCGCAACTGAAATACCAGCGTCGCCAGCAAGAGCGAGCCGAGGGCGATGCCGGCCAGTGTCCAGCCGGCGGCGGAAACGGAGATCGGCTCGAACCAGCCGGGACGCTGCAAGCCGTCGGTGGCGGCCAGCGAGTACATCAACGAGCGGCCGTAGTAGTTCACTGCAATTCGCTTGACGATCCCCGGCATGTTGCCCAGCAGGAACTCCAGAAAGATGGCGTAAATCAGGGCGGCGATGGTCGAGTGCCGCAAGAGCACGGCAAACAGGTGAAACAACCCCAGGTAGGCCAGCGTGGCATAGAGCACGGCGGACAAGAACAAGCTGTATGCCAGCTCGCCCGCCGGGCCGGCGAGCCAGCAAGCGAGGCGAAAGCTGAGTGCGACCAGGCCAACGGTAGGCAAGAGCGCCGCCGTAAACTTGGCAGAGAGCACCAGCCAGCGCGGAATCGGCCGAATCAACAGGAACAACAGCGTGCGGTCTTCGCGATCGGCCCCCACGCTCGACGTTCCATAAGCCAGGGCACACACCGGCACTAAGAAGCCGACAAATACGATGATCAAAAAATTGCTGAATCGCTGGAACGCCTGATCGATGCTGCCGATGTGGTCGTAACGCCGCCAGCGCAAAAACAGCAGCACGCCGGCCATTGGAAACAACACCATCAACGTGCTGGCCGACCAGAGTAGCCGGCGGAACGTCAGCCAGAACAGCGTGAGCCAGGCCCGGAGCAATCTCATGCCACGCCCCGCTCCAGGTAACCGAAGACGGCGTCGGCCCCGGTATCGAGCGTTTGCAACCGCTCGACGGCAAAGCCGTGGTCGACGACCAGCCGCCCCACACGGGCAAAAAACGCCGCCGGTTGCCCGGTCCTGACGGTCAGCGTATCGCCGGCGATTTCGATGCTCTGCACCTCGCCGGCCGCGGCCAGCAGCGCCGCCAGCTCGCGCGGCCGGTCGCTGACGATCTCAACCACGAGCGGCTGATCTTCCAGCAGGCTGCGCACTTCCGCCAGCGTGCCTGAGGCGATGATCCGGCCGCGGGAAATCATCACGATGGTATCGGCGAGCTGCTCGACGTCGACCAGGATGTGCGTGGAGACGAGCACGGTCTTGCCGCGTTCGGCCTGCCGCAGAAGCAGCTCGTTGATCTCGCGCCGTCCGCCGGGATCGATGCCGTTGAGCGGTTCGTCGAGCAGCAGTACCGGAGGTTCGTGAACCAGCGCCTGTGCCAACTTGATGCGTTGCC
>DASSFG010000737.1:0-3184 GCA_035694685.1 Pirellulales bacterium | reverse complement strand
GAATCATGGTGGGACTCGCTTCACTCGTCCCACCCTACCACCATCCATCATTCTAAGGCTGACAAAGCACTAGGCGCGCCGTGTCTCGTTTCAAGTTGTCTTATCCTGCGCACCGTGCCATCGCAAGGCCACGTCCTTCCTTCGTCGCTGGCAGCGGCGTATCATACGGTTTTCCCGTGAACCGTTGCAAACTCTGCCGGATAGATCGTACCGATGCCTTCCTCGAGGTGGCTACTCGCCCTGGTCATACGTCTGAGCGCAATTGCCGCTGTTGGGCTGCAGCCTGCGGTGGCGGGCGAATCGAGCACCGAGACGTCAGCTACTAGCATCGGCCGGCTCATTGCTGAGCTGAACGATGACGACTTCGACGTTCGCCAGCAGGCAAGCGAGAAGCTGGCTGATTTGGCGCGTCAGCCCAGGCATCGCGAGGAGCTGGCCGGCGCGGTCCGTGCGTCGCTCAATGGGCCAGGCCTAGGCTATGAAGCCCGGCGACAGCTTGAGCGGCTGTCGCGCGATTTGCCGCCAGCTAAGGTCGCTGCTGCCCCAGAGGTCACTGACGACGAGCTCGACCGGCTCGTGGCCGGCCTGGACGGCGATACCTATGCGGATCGCATCGGCGCCGCCGCCCAGCTTGCGTCGCTCGCCGAGCGGCCCGGACTCGCGTGTCGCATTAGCGAGCGATTGCGGCCCATACGGCGAATGCCGACGCTTTCGCGGCAGACACGCGAGCGAGTCGAGCCGCTTTGGGAACGAGCGCAGCTCGCCTGGCTTTCCAGCGACCCGGCCGCCTGGCAATGGTCGCCAGTGGAACAGGAACAGATCGAGCATTGGCTCGATTTGCTGACTCGCCCATTGCCGCCGCAGGCCGAGACCGCTTCTCGTGAAGAAACACGGGCCCGGCTGGAGCGCAAGCGGCGGCTGGCCGGCCGCGACGTGGCGAAAGAGGAGTTGCTGGCCTTGCTTGCCCGCGACGATCAGACCGCGCGCACGAAAGCGGCCATCGACCAGCGCCTGGCGGGCGGTCGGATCGACGACGAGGCGCGGCGGCTGCTACGCGAGTTAGCCGATTGGACGCTTCCCTGGTTGGCAATTGAGATTTGGACCGAAGCGAAGCTGACCAGCGTGCTCGAACTGATCGTCGGGGTTCCGTTCCAGGTCCCAATGGCGCCCAGGCCCACGCTCTTCGATCGCATCGACGGTCGGCAGGCTCATTGCGTGAGCGATGCTGTTTTGCGGCCGGGAGATTATCCGGTGGGAGTTTTGTTTCCGCATCCCTCGCCCATTCGGTCGGATGCGCAATTGGTGCTCTATCACCTGCCGACGCCCCGTGCCCGGCTGGCTTACCACTATCGGCTCAAAGGCGACCGCGATCGGCGGTTTCCCGAGCTGAGCGAACGGACGCTGGTGCGGCTAGCGGGCGAAAAACGTCCCTTGAAACAGGCCGAGTTCGTCATGCTGGCATCGCTCGAGCCGCATGCGGTGTCGCGTTTCGCCGCTAAATATCTGGCAACCGTGGGCGATCCGACGCCGGTCGACAAGCTGCGCGAAGAACACGCCGGACGCGGCAGCCCGCACTCGAGTCTCTGCAACATGCTCGTTGAAATCGGCACGCACGAAGCCGTGCCGGGCATACTCGAAGCCATCCGCACCGGCAAGCTCGCCAAACCGGCTGACCCTTCGTCGCCCAACTGGCCCTGGGTCGCGGTCCTCACGATCTTAGCCAGCGATCCCGGGCCCGATGCCGACCGCATTCTGCCGGTTTTGATTCCACGCACGGATCCCTTGGTGGCCGGTGACAAAGTGCAGAGCGACGTCGGCGCAACGGCGGCGGCAATTCTAGTCGATCTGCACGGGCTGCCGGTTGAGAAGTTCGGGCTGGAATTGGTTGACGACTCGATGCTCTCCGAATACGGCGGCATCGGCTATCGCTTCAACCCGCCCGAAATGCGGCTGAAAGTGCTCGCCTGGTGGAAAGAGCAGCAGGCCGCCGGCAAATCAGCCTCCGGACGCAAAGCGCCCTAGTGCTCTGTCAGCCGTGGACTGAGGGAGGGTGGCGACTATAGCGTAGGGTGGGACGAGCGAAGCGAGTCCCACCATGATTCCGCCAGGTGGTGGGACTCGCTTCGCTCGTCCCACCCTACGACTACAACTATGGCGACGATCGCGTCCCCTCATTCTTACTTTTGACTTTTGTATTTTGCATTTTGACTTGACAGCCGCTGCACTGTTTTCCCCCACGGACATCTCGCGCCGGAGCGTCTAGCCTCAGATCCCTCATCCCTCATCCCTCATCCCTTCCCAGTGTCTCAGCCGTTCTCTCTCACCCTCGACTACCGGCCCACGCTGCCGACGCAAAAAGGTGCAGCCATCGGCTGCATCGGCGCCGGTTTCATCATGGCCGATTGCCATCTGGTGGCGTATCGGCAGGCGGGTTTCAACCCGGTGGCCATCGCCTCGCGCACACGGGTGCGGGCACAGGCCGTGGCCGAGCGTCACGGCATCGCAAAAATCTACGATAACTATCGCGACCTGCTCGCCGACGACGAAATTGAAGTGATCGACATCGCGGTGCCGCCCGACGCCCAATTCGACGTCATCCAAGAGGCGGTAAAGCACGCCGATCACCTGCGTGGCATCCTGGCCCAGAAGCCGCTCGGCATGAATTATGGGCAGGCCAGGCAGATTGTGGCCCTCTGCGAGCAAGCCGGCGTCACGTTGGCGGTGAATCAGAACATGCGCTATGACCAGTCTGTGCGGGCGTGCAAGTCGCTCTTGGATCGCGGCAATTTGGGCGAACCGGTGCTGGCCACCATCGACATGCGGGCCATTCCGCATTGGATGCCCTGGCAAGAGCGGCTCGGTTGGGTCACGTTGCGGATCATGAGCATCCACCACCTCGATACGTTTCGTTACTGGTTCGGCGACCCGCTGCGCGTGTTTGCCAGCGTCCGGCCCGACCCTCGCACCGGGCGCAAGTTCAAGCACCTCGACGGCATCTGCCTTTACATCCTGGAATATGCCGACGGGCTCCGGGCAGCGTCGACCGACGACGTTTGGACCGGCCCCGCGCTGGAAGGCGCCGAAAGCGACATTTCGATCCGTTGGCGAGTGGAGGGCACGGCCGGACTGGCGCGTGGCACGATCGGATGGCCCGACTATCCCCGCCGCACGCCGAGCACGCTCG
>DASSFG010000736.1:0-2145 GCA_035694685.1 Pirellulales bacterium | reverse complement strand
ATCGCCGCTTTGGCTTGCGGCGGAGCCGCTTTCTTTTGATGTCTTTTATAGGTGCAACTCTGGCAAACTTAGTGCTTCGGCCTGTGTTTCTTCAAGGAACACAACGGCGCAATTATCGACGTAGACACGGCGATACTGCTTGAGCTGGGCGAGCCCCGCTTGTAACGGGCGATTGGCGGCGAGATACGGCAGCGAGATCAAGATCGCCGGCGCTTCGATCCGGCCGTCGGCGTCGGGCTCGATGCCTTGCTTCAAGCTGTCGAGCAGGCCAGGGTCGCCCGAGATGATCTGCCCCTCGATTGCCAGGTAGCGTTCGAGCGTCGCTTTGGTATTCACTTCCAGCCGGGCATCGGCGAACACCCTTCGTTCAGGACCGTTGTGAAAGATGTAAACCGCCGCGGCGCCCTCATCGACGGCATAGCAGCGGCTAGGCATGCCCGACTGGCCGAGGAACGCGGCCGCCTCGTGCGGAAAGGCGCCTGCGACTTCACCCAGTCCAAACCAGCGGGGCAGCTCGCTCTGCCGCAACACCGATAGCATGTCGAGCGGCACGCCCACGAGCAACACGCCCATCGCCACGGCCGTCAACACCGGACCGAGTCGAAACCCCTCACGCGCCGGGCCGCGTGAGGCCAGCCATTCACCCAGGTTCGCCCGCAACACAAAAGCGGCGACTAAAGCAAAGAACACTGAATTACGATTCGCTTTCCATGCCAGCCAGGCAAAGATCAGGAAGATCGCCAGGCGATAAAAATCAAGACGGCCGCGAACGCTGCGCGGTGCGAAGCTCAGCCCGCCTAGCACCAGCAAGGCGAAAAGCAGCGGAGGCGTCAGGTCGCGGAACAACACGGCGAAACCGTGCAACGCGACGAACTCTCGAACGCCAAGGAACTCTCCGGAGAAGAGCGAATAGAAGGCATGCTCGGGCCCCTCGATGCGCCTCAGCAGCGTGAGCGGCAAGAGCGCGCCGTCGATGCCGTAGGGATTCGGCAGCGTGGCGGCGGCCACGAGCACGCTGACCGCCAACCAGCGGCGACGCGTCGTCCTGATCGGCTCGGCATGGTCGTTGTCTGTTGCCGGCGTCAACACTCTGCGGGCACTTTCACCTGCGACGAAGCAGCACCACAGCACGAGGCCCAAGACAAACAGACCGTGGACGTTGATCCACAAGACCTGAATCGGCGGCAACAGCCAGACGAGCCATGGCCATCTTCGCGCATGAAACAGGATCGCCAACTCGCCCGCGAGAAACAAAAAGGAAAACATTTCGGGCCGCACCTGGTTGCGGCCGGAAAAGACGAGGAGTGCCGGCAACCAGCAGGCGACCGTCTGCCAGGCGGACCATTCGCGGCGAACGGCCGTCATCGCCAACGCAAACGTGGCCGCTCCCAAGAAACTCTTGGCCAGCACCAGCGCTGGCGCCCCGCCCAACGACCAGAGGCCCGCCGCAAAAAGTTGAAAGCCCCAGTGCAAATCGATCCAGGGGCTATCGGGATTGGTATACGTGAACCAATCCGTGCGTGGGACCTCGCCGCGCTCATAAATCAATTGCCCCGTGCGCAGGTGCCACCAGATATCGGGATCTTCAATCTGCACGCAGCCAACCAACATGGCCAGCAGCAAGAAGGCGCCGTACCACAGCGACTTTTCCGACTGCCCGTATCCCGCCCGTTTACGTTGCAATTTGCCATTTGCAATTTGCACTTCGGGATTTCGGCTTTTCATTTGACGCGCGCGGCTTGGTGGAGCAGATGGTGTCCAGCGTTCTGCGGAGCCTCTGATTGTTCCCCACGCTCCGCGCCTCGGCAAGGCAAGTCAAGATGCAAAAGGCAAAAGGCAAAATGCAAATTGCAGGTTGCCTACGACGATGAGCACGCGCGGAGGAGAAACACCGCTGCGCCGGCGGGCAAGTCCGTGAAGATCACCGCGATTCCTCGACGCTGAATTCCGGATCCATTGCGATCCGCTCCAGTATTTCGGAGTCGCCTTTCCAGCGGAGGCATACCGTAGCTCGCGCGCACCGGATCGCCGGAGAGATCGTCGTCATCTCAACGGCGGTGATGGGCTCTGGCGAGCGCGGTAGACCAGCCACGGCACAAGACCCGTGAACCAGGGGTTGCGTCGGTCTTGGATCGCGCGAGTCGC
>DASSFG010000735.1:0-17596 GCA_035694685.1 Pirellulales bacterium | reverse complement strand
CACAATCGGACCATCACTTTACACTGCGCAGCCTGCTTGCCTGGACGCTCGCCGCGGCGGCACTGCTGGCGGTCATGCGCCATTCGATGCCCGAGACGGCGCCCGGCCTGCAAACCGTGCTGGATGCGTTGCCTTATATCGGGCTTGGCGGGCTCATGCTCACCGTGGCGGGGCTGCCTATCGTTGCGCTCGCTGGGATCCTGCTCGCCACAGGCCGTCGGCCCAAGCTTCGAGCGGTCTTGGTCGCGCTCGTCGCCGCCGGATTGGCGGGCGGGATTCCGCTGTGCCTCTGCCTGATGGAGGAAAGCGACGACTGGCCATATTTCGCCGGCATCGAGGCGGGCACCATCCTCAACGGCCTGGCAAGCCTGCTCGTGATTTGGGCCTGCGGGTATCGGTTCAAGCAGCGGGCCAAATGGAACCTCAACGCTGCCTTGACCGCACAACTTGCACCTGCGCCGGCCGTGCGCGTGCCGCTTTCTCCCCGGCGCCTTGCGGTCGCTTTAGCAACCCTGCTGCTGATGGCGGCTGTCGTCGCCTATGCCGCTCCAAAGCGGGCTGAAGAGTGGCGTCAGGCAGCAATCGCGGCGGAGTGGATAAAACGCGGTTTCCATGTGGGCTTCAATGACGACGGCGCCCTTGATTCCGTGTACTACCGGGACGGGTCGGCCATCACCGACGAGATCCTGAAGCAAATCAGTGCGGAACAAAGCCTCACCATGCTCGATCTCGCACGAGCCAGGATCGACGACCGTCAATTGGCCCTGCTGGCGCCTCTGACGAATCTCGCGCACCTACATTTGTCGAATTGCGACATTTCGGACGATGGGTTGGCGATCGTCGCACGATTCGGCCACCTGCAACACTTGGTTCTCGACAACACGCAGGTAACGGACGCTGGCTTGGCCCCTCTGCTGAACCTGCCGTTTTTGCAATCGCTCAGTTTGTCGGTCACGGAGGTAACAGATGACGGACTAGATATACTGTCACGGCTTCCGCAACTCGATCACCTCGACGTGTCGCTAACCGCTGTAACGACCAGCGCCGCCCAGCGATTCTACCAGGCGCACCCCAGCGTCAGAATCCAGGCCGGTTCGACGGACCAGCACTTAGAGTACTGGCTCAGCACGCGCGGCGTGATTGCTGAAGAGGTGATATCGACGGACTACGAAACGCTCATGGTGTTCAGCGAAGCGGTCCATCTCAAGACGGCGCCCATCAAGCGCCTTCACCTGCGCGGCGGCAAGACCCCAAACGGCGCCGTGTTCAGCGTTACCGACGCCTCTCTGCCAATATTGGCCGATCGGCCCGAGTTGGAAGAGCTAGACCTGCGTGACGCGGCGATCACCGATTGGGGCTTGCACGAACTGGCGAAGCTGCAAGCCCTCAAGCGTCTCGACCTGCGCGGCACTGCGGTCAGCGATCGAGCCATCGCCCGGCTGGTCAAGTCGTTGCCCGACTGCGAGATTCTCGCTCCGCGGTGACTGAGCTCCGTCGAAGCACAGATATTCGTCGCGCACTCTCCTTCCTCGTGCGCAGGGCAAACTTGGGTCATTGTTCATGCAATTCACATACTTTCCCAGAGGATCGGCGCTTCACCCGTAGCCGTCACGAACCGTTGGCCAGCCTGGCCCTTAACTCGGCGTGAAGCCGGGCCGCAAGGTCTTCGAGCTCGGGCGGGGGCAGCGTTCGCAATTCGTCGAGAGACATGACGTCGCGGCCCGATATTTCTTGCAAGCGTCGGATGTCGTCGCGTCGCGACTTCGCTAGGCCTCGCTTGAGGCCTTGCTTGCGCCCCTCGTCGAGTTTTTCGGCCATCGCCGTATAAATATCGCGCTGCATTTTCAGGTGCGACTCGTAACGTTCACGTTCCATTTCACTTGGCGAAATCATCATCAGGTCTCCTAATGCCCAACGGAGCTCCGGCACGTCCAAGGCGTGCGGGAGCGAGTCCATGTCTAGTGCCGGGGCATGCCGAAGGAAATACAGCCAACAGTCTAATCGACTTTGGGATCAATTTGGATGTGCATGGCTCAGATGATAACCCGTTCCGCCCCCCACTTAAAGTTAGACCGACGAACTGGACCGGCTGTAACGGTGTAGTTGCAGCCGACGTGACTTGCGGGACAAGCTGCATTCAGCGGACAAGCAATCGGTGAGACGGTTATCTAACGACCGCGGAAAAAGGTGTCACGCAAAGCCGCAAAGGCGCAAAGAATGAAAAAGAAAGTCCTTTGTACCTTCGCGCCTTGACGTGAGCTCCCGTAGTGTCCGTCTTGCAAAAGTCCTGGACGCGCGGCCTGTGGTCGAGGATCCTGTGGGCCCGGCCGCGTGCTTAGCGGCGAGCGCGCTTCAAGGAGGGCTGCACGGTGACGTTGCTTTGCGTGGGCTTGTTCAGGAAGGCGAACAAGTCGGCAATCTCTTGCAAAGAGAGCGTGTTGAGCAAACCCTCGGGCATGGCCGAAACTTTGCTCGGCGCCGTTTCAGCGATGTCGTCGTTGGCAAGCGTCACCTTTTCGCCGTTGGCTTGCAGAATGACGACCGCGTCTTCGCCCGACGGCGCGACCAGGCCGGTGTACGTGATGCCGTCGTTCGTCACGACGGTTTTGCTCATGTACTGATCGGAGATGATCTGCGACGGAAAGAGGACCGACTCCAAAATCTCCTTGCGCTGAAAGCGCTGGCTAACCATCGACAGATCGGGACCGAGCCCCTCGCCCCGTCCGCCATAGCGATGACACTTGGCACATTGGACCTTTTCAAACACGCGGCTGCCGTTCACCACGTCGCCCGACTCGCCTTCGGCGCTCGTCAAATATCCCAGCAATTCTTGATAGCTCCACTTGGCCGTGGCGGACTCTTTCGGCAGCCGAGGGGCGGGTTCGTCGGGGTATTTCTCTTCATACCAGGTTTGCCAGGCGGCCAGCGCGACATCCCAAGCGTCGCTGGGCTGAGAAACGTCGTCGCCAAGCCACTTGTTCAATAGCTTGACCGCCACGGGGCCGCCGTTCTCGCCCAAGCGCAAGCCGCACAAAATCACCTGCCGCACGGGCGCGGGCTCGTCCGTCAAACGGTCGGAAGCGTAGAGCTGGTTAAGCACCTCCTGCGCCGCGACTCCTTCCACGATCGACAAAGATCGCAACAGGTAAGGCCAATTCTCGGCCGTCGGCGACTGCGCCAGCCCCATTGCCAGGTCTTCGCGCCGCTCGGGACGCTCGTCGTATTGTTGCCGCAGGTGCTGCATGGCCTGTGCGTCGCGGCTGCGGGCCAACACCGCGACGATTGCCGTGCCCAGCCGCCTGGCCTCGGCTGAGTCGAGCCGCAATAGACGTTTATCGAGAGCCATGAGCTGAGCGATCGCCTCCTCGCCCGGGTTTTCGGGCAACGCCGCCAAGGCCCACACGGCATGGTGCGGAAAGCGAGTCGCCTGGGCCAACACCTGCGCCTTTTGTTCGTCGGAGAAATCGGCGACGAAGTCACGGGCGAAATTATCGAGGTAGCCCGCAAAGCTGTGCCCGCCTTCATAGCTTTGAGCCTCTTCAAAGAACTCCAGCAGCGACAGCTTCTGTTCGGTGGTCCAACCGGTCTTCACGAATCGGAGATAGGCGGCCAGGTGTACGCGTTCTTCGATCGGCAAGTTGCGTTTCAATTCGGCCAGGGCCCGCGGCAGAATACTGCCTTCTTGAAGATAAACGAGCAGCCGGATCAGCTCCCGGTCGATGCGCTGTTCGCGATCGAGCGGTTCGTTGGCCGGATATTCGTCGGCAAGCTGCCGACACAGCTCGGGCACGTTTTGCCTGTGCAGTCGCCCGCGTTCGAGACCGAGCTGGAGCACACGCAACAGCGCCACGAACTCGGGATCGGTCAAGTCGCCGCGCATCAGCTCGCTGGCGCGGGTCAAGACGGCGTCGAGCGTGGCGTCGGGCGGATCGATGGCCAAGAGCGCGTGCGCGCCGTGTACGAAGGCCGCCGGGGTGCGCGCTTCGATCACGTAATTCGACCAATCGTCGACCGGCAATCGCTGCAAGGCCCGGGCCGCGGCCCAGGCGACGGAGCGGCCCCGGTCGGCCAACAAGGCCGCGAGGCGCGCGGCCGGCGGCGGATAGCCGCCACGCACCAGCGATTCGCAAGAGAGGCGGCGCACGCGCGGATCGGAGTCGGTCAGCAATTCTTCCAACCGCTTGCGTGTGGCAGCATCGCTGTGAATGCCCATCAGGTAAGCTGCTTTTGCCCGCAGCTCGGCATGCTCGCTCCTCGACGACGCCAGAAGCAGTTTCGTCGTCGGAAAGGGTCCGACAAGCTGCATTAAGTCGAGCGCGCGTACGCGGTCGGCCACCGAATGCTTGCGCGACTCGACAACGGCCGCGAGTTGCCGCTCCCACTCGGCGCCCAGCGTTTGTTGCACGGTGGCGATCTTTTGTCGCGCCCACGCGCTTTGCAGTTGAGGCTGACGGATGGCTTCCATGACGCCGGTCAGTTTGGGCTGCGGCGGAACTTTGCCCGTCCACACGATGCGGTAGACGCCGCCCTCCGTGCCGCGTCCGCCGGTGCAGAAGTAGAGCCAACCGTCGGGTCCAACCGCCACGTCGGTGGCGTTCAGCGGGTGGCCTTCGAGAAAAACTTCACTTTTGGCGGTGTAGGAGCCGTTGTCGGGCGTCAGGTGAATCGCCAGGATGCGGCCCTGCGACCAGTCGCAGGCGAACATCGCGTTGCGGTAGCGTGCCGGGAATTGCAAGTGGTTGTAAAACTCGATGCCGGTGGGCGAACCGCGGCCCGTATCGAGCACGGACCCCAAGCTATCGACGTAGTACTCCGGCCACTTGGCCCAGCCGCTGCGCCAGCCGAATTCACCGCCGGAAATCACGTGGTTGACGCGCGTCGGCCGATACCATGGCAGGCCGACGTCCCATTCCATGTCGGCGTCGTAGGTAAACAACTCTCCCTCGGCGTTGAAAGCAATGTCATAGGGATTGCGCAGCCCGCCGGCAAAAATCTGCACCGAGCTGCCGTCGAGGTTGGTGCGCAGCACGGCGCCGCCGGGCGCCTTAATGCCGACCGCATGGCCGTTGGCGTCTTCGTAGCGCGGCTGCACGAGGTCGCCTTCATAGTAGTGATGGTAGGGACTGCTCCCATCGTAATCGACCTTGGGCGCGGCGTGGTTGCCGATGATGAGGTAAATCAGTCCATCGGGGCCAAGCACCGGAGCGTGGGCGCCGTGTTCCACGACCGTTTGCTTGAAGGCGAAGAGCAGTTTGACGTCGTCGGCCTCGCCGTTCTGGTCGTCGTCGGTAAGGCAGTAGAGGCCGTGTCCCTCGGGGCCGTCACCGACAGCGAACACCTGGCCGTTGAGCGGCAGAATGCCTTGGCAACTTTTCACTTCATCGCAATAGGTGGTGACGCTATCGACCAGGCCGTCGTCGTCCTTGTCCGTAATCAGCAACAGCGGGCCGCCCTCGCGCGAGGCCACGATCTCTCCCCACTCGTTGAAGGCCAAGGCAATCAGCGAGCCGGCATCGTCGGGATTGATGACGGACTCGACGTGAAACTCAGACCCCAGCAAATAGCGGCCAATGGGGCCATGGTCGATGGCCACCTGCCCGGCCCATGGTGCCGTCGTGCCGAACGCTCCATAGCTGCGGGCAGGCACCCACTGTGCGTCGTTGAAGTCGATGCGCTCCCAGCCTTTGATCTGTTTGAGGCTCGTTTTCCACGTCGGATCGGAATGCAGCGTTTGCTCGACCCCGCTGGGCGATTTCAACCTGATCGTCACCGCCAGACCGGCTGACCCGCCGGTTTTGTTCGTCGCCTTGATGGCCACCACGTTGCGTCCGGAGCTGAGCTGTTCGGAGACGTCGTGAATCTTCATCACCCGCCATTCGTCGCCGCCAGCGTAGTGTCGCCCATTGACGTAGAGCTCGTATTGATCGTCGCAAGCAATCTCCAGCGTACCGTCGTAGTCGCCCGGTAGATTCACTACTTTCCTGAAATAGCAGTCGCCGAGCGGCACGACGTCTTTGGCGTGAGCGGGCGACCAGATCCAGTTCGTCTCGGCCGGCGTTTTCGCAGGGGCGGCAGACGCCAGGGCCGCGGAGGCGACGATCGCCGTCAGAGGCCAGCCGGTGCGACGAAGGCGGGAAAGAACTTCCATGATTTCCGCTCGCGATAGATTGTTGAATGGGTACGCGGTGCTCCCCCGACGCACTCGGAGAAACAAGGGGCCATAGGGTAGCGAGATTGCCCTGTCCGGGCAACGTGAGCTTGTATTAAGTCGCCGGTGCGGGGGACGCTCCCATCGCAGCCCGACAGTAAGTCGTTTGTCTTGGGTGGTTTAGGTTCCGTGGTGGCAGCCTTTGGAGTGCGGCGATTCATCGCCGCTTTCGCATGTCGCGGAGCGACCTTTCTTTTGGTTTTGCGGCTTTTCGTTGGACAATGACCAAGATGTCAGAAAGAAAGCGGCTCCGCCGCAAAGTGAAAGCGGCGATAAATCGCCGCACTCCCAATCGCTCCACCGCTCATGTTGACATACCGTAGCCGACCTTTACCATTTTGAAACATGACTTCAGTCCGCACACGGTTCGCTCCTAGCCCGACAGGTTATCTGCACATCGGCGGTGTTCGCACGGCGCTGTTTAATTGGCTTTTCAGCCGGCGTCACGGCGGACAGTTTCTGCTGCGCATCGACGACACCGATCAGCAGCGCAACGTGGATGCGGCACTCGCGCCGATCCTGCACGGCTTTCGCTGGCTAGGCATCGACTGGGACGAAGGCCCCGAGGTGGGCGGCCCTTTCGCGCCGTATTATCAGTCGCAGCGTTTGGCCCGCTATCAGGATGCCGTTCAAAAGCTGCTTGCCGGAGGCTTTGCTTACCGCGACTATGCCACGCCCGATGAGTTGAAGGAGGAGCGCGAGCAGGCCGACCGCGACAAGCGGCCGTTTCTCTACAGTCGCCGGTGGATGGCAGAGACCGACCGCCAGGCTAAGGCGTTCGAGGCGCAAGGACGCGCTGGAGTGGTCAGACTGAGAATTCCGCGCGAGGGTAAGGTGGTTGTCAAGGACCACATCCGAGGCGACGTGGAGTTCGAGTGGGCCCGCGAACAAGACCATGTGGTGCAGCGGGCCGACGGCACCTGCCTCTACCATCTGGCCAGCGTGGTCGACGATTTCGATTTTCAGATCTCGCACGTCATTCGGGCCGAGGAGCATCTGTCGAATACGCCGCGGCAGGTGTTCATCGCGCAGTCGCTTGGCTATCCGTTGCCCGAGTACGCTCATCTTCCCTATGTGGCCGAGCCGGGCAGCAAGAACAAGCTCAGCAAGAGAAAGCTCGACAAATACCTGAAGAACCGCGACTTTGCGCTGGTGAACGAGCACGGCCAGGGGATCGCCAAGGCCCTTGGGCTGGCCACTTCAGCCGATACGTTCAATCCTGTGATCGTCGATTTCTATGAGCAGGTGGGTTATCTGCCCGACGCGATCGTCAACTACTTGATGCTTCTTGGCTGGTCGCTCGACGATAAGACCGAGTTCTTCAGCCGGCAGCAGATGATCGACAACTTCTCGCTCGAACGGGTCACGAAGTCGCCGGCCAGCTTCGACCCGAAGAAATTGTGGGCCTTTCAAGACCACTACATGCAGCAACTCTCGGTCGAGGAGAAGGTCGAGCGGATGCTCCCCTACCTCGTGCGTGCCGGTTTGGTTGACTCGGCCCACGAGCAGCACGCCAGGACGCTTTTAGCCAAGGTCATCGAAGCGGCAGGCGACCGACTGAAAGTGGCGGGCGACATTCTGGCATACGCAGACTTCTTTTTTCTTCCGGACGATGCCTATCCCTTCGACGCCGAGGCCGCAGAAAAACATCTTGCCAAGGAGGCGGTTGTGCGGCTGGGCCGTTTTCGCGAGCGTCTCAGCCAACTCGACGCGTTCGACGTGGCAACGCTGGAGCACACGATGCACGAGTTTCTCGCCGCCGAACAGATCAAGATCGGCGCGGTGATTCACGCCATTCGCGTCGCTGTCACCGGCAAAGCCGTCGGTCCCGGCCTGTACGATTGCCTTTCGCTGCTAGGCAAACAAAGCACGCTTGCCCGGCTCGACCGGGCAATGCAATTGCCGCTGTGCGATTGAGCAGGAAGAATCGCTCGGGAGGTACTAGCGGACTGGTGTTTGCGTGGTTATATTGCCCAGCGTCGCCGGGCTATGTCCGCCTGAGCGAAACTACGTTTGGGGCCGGCCACGTGGGCCAGACAATCTGCCGATGGCCGGCTTAGGAAGTTGGCACTCAACGTAAGGAGCATGGACGCAATGTTAGCGATCCAGACAGGCGAAACGTGGATGGTCAGCCTCGGTGGCGAGCGACGCAATGTGCGAGTCTTGGCGGCATCAGGCTCGCTGGGATGGTGGCGCTGCGAAGACCTCGAAACCGGCATCTCTTTCCTGGCCCGTGAGCCCTGGTTTTTAGAACGGGTCGTAGCCGTGCACGGGGGCCTGCACGCGGCGGCGCTGGCTTAGTGCCGTGTCGTCCTGACTTTTACATAGCCCAGGCATTTATGCCTCGGACAGCCTGCGCAGCGGCACCGGCCTTTTGGAGTGCGGCGATTCATCGCCGCTTTGGCTTGCGGCGGAGCCGCTTTCTTTCGGTGAGTCGGTCGGCGACCAGGAACCGGCACCACAAAAGAAAGGTCGCTCCGCGACCGACGAAAGCGGCGATGAATCGCCGCAGTCCAAAGAATCAGCGACGCTGGACGCGGTCGAAGAGAATGGCGCCGCAACGGCGAAAATGCTCCGCCTGGGCGGGCGTGTAACGAGTTCCGCGCAGGTCGACGAGATAAAAGTCGGCGCGGTCGACGATGGCGCCTCGCAGATCGGCCCCGCACAGGTTCGCCTTGCGAATTTCTTCCGGCGACTTGAAGTCCTGCTCCAGAAAGTCGTCAGTGTAGAAGCCCGTGCGGCTTCCTTCGCAGGCAATCGGACTGCCCACCAGGCCGCTGCGCGATGAGCCAAGGTGGAAGGCGCAGTTCGAGAAATCGGCATCGCGCAAGTCGGCGCCTTCCCAATCGATGTCGGCCAGGCCGGCCTCGCAAAGAGTCGCTCCTTGCAGGTTGGCGCCGGGCATGCTCGAGCCGGTGAGATAGGCCCGCCTCAGATAGGCCTTCCGCAACATGGCAGCCGGCCAGTGCAAGTTTTCCAGATTCGCTTCTTCAAGATCGGCGCGATCGAAGCGAGCATCGGTGAGGATGGCCGTCGATAGGCAAACCCGCTTGAACTTGGCGTTTCGGAAATCGGCCCCCGAGCAGTTCGTGCGGTCCAGCTTGGCGCCGCTCAGTTGGGCGCTTAGAAATGCGCCGTTCGTCAGATCCGCGTCGGTGAAATCGGCGTGCTGTAGGTCTGCCCTGTGAAGATTGGCGCCGTGCAGCTTCGCTCCGCGGAAGTCGGCGTTCTGCCATGCGCTGTTCATCGACGTGATCTCGGTCAAGTCGGCGTCTATCAACATCGCGCCGCGCAGGTTAGCGCCGCGCAGCGAGGCTTGTTTCAAGCTCGCTCGACTGAGCTTGATCTCCTGCGCTTGAGCGTGGTCGAGACGGGCTTGCGATAAGTCGGCGTCCGATAAGTCAGCGCGTGAAAGCTTCGCCTTCGACAGGTCGATGCCCGGCCAAACTGCTCCGGCGAAAATAGCGCCGGCAAGGTTAGCACGGGTACGCGGCGGCGGCTGCCACCCTTGGCCCATGGCGTGCAAAAGGGTGGCGGCGGCCGAGTGATAACGCGGCGTCTTGTGGGCAATGACGTAATTCAGCCGGTGCGAGGCTTCAGGCGCGTCAAGCAGCAGCGTCGCCGTCTCCTCAATGAGGTCATCAGGCCAGACGTCTTCCAGGAAGAACGGCGCTCGGTTGTCGTTCAACAAGTAGACCACGTGTGCGGCGGCCAGTGTGCTTTGTGCCGCGCGATGCCTTATCCACGGCAAACGCGCCGGCACCCAACCTCTTTTCGACAGCAGACCTAGGGCACGAGTCGCTTTGTCTTTACGATTCAGCAGCTCGCACAGGCACCAATGCCGCACGACGGCGGCGTCCACCTCGGGCACGCTGGCGGCCAACTCATTCCTCAGGACGCTCCGCCAGTCGCCGGCCGCCTCGTCGGCCGCGAAGGCGTCGATGACCATTGTCCAAAGCTGCGGTATGCCGTGCAGCCTGCGCGCATCGGGCAACATACGGATTCGCTCGATGATGGAAGCACAGTGCTGTTTGTGCCGCGCCAGGCAGTATTCGAGTAGGTCATCTTGGTTCCAAGAGGCGAGCTGCCAGGTCGGATCTTCGCAGTCCGGTACGCCGGCGGGAGCTGAATAGATGAGCCGCCGCGAGTCGAGCAAGATGTTTTCGGGCGCAGCACCTCCGTCGTCAATGAAGATGATGTCCGTGCGAGTGCCGAATACTGCTCCCAGGTGCCGGATGGCGGTTGTCTTGCCAGAACCTGGCCCGCCGACAATTCGCAACGTGCGCGCGTCGCCTTCGAGCCAAACGGCCACCTCGTCCTCCAAGAGGACCACGTCGCCCGTCTCGGGTGAGACGACGCGTGGACGAACGGCGGCTCGGCAGGCTTCGATCATATTTCGCACCGACGTGCAGGACTGCCCGCGAAGATCCATTTTACCGGGCAGGCCAGCCGATGGAACGAGCCGGGGACCGGGGCAGGCCCAAGATCAAGCGAGCCACCCGCATGCGGTTACCCGGAGCGCCGGCCCGCCAACAAAGGCATCAGGCGTCAGGCGTCAGGCGTCCGGGACCAATCGCCCGATGCGTAACAAGGTCAAAAGTCAAAATGCAAAATGCAAAATGCAAAATGCAAAATGCAAAATGCAAAATGCAAAATGCAAAATGATAGGAACATCAAGGCTAAACTTCCCTATCCGCAACGGCCGAAGACCTTCGCAGAGGCTTGATTTTACGGCTGCTGACGCCTACGATAGTCGGCATCGGAGCTTCAACTTGCGATCTTCTTACCGGTTGGGCAAACTTTAGCGACTGGCCTACGATGTCTGGTAACCGGGCGATTGCCCCTGTTCGTTTCCTGAGCCTGCTTTGTCGCTGTCCGGCGTGACCGCCCCTATCGTTTTCGGCCCGCCCCTGGTACGCCGCTGCTCTTTGGCGTGCATCGCTCGAAACCACCCGAACTCTGAAGACCCGCCATGTCCTCCGACTTCCGCTTGAAAGAACAACTGCCTGACTTGACTCGCCGCATCGTCGAGACGTATTCGCAAGTGGGCACGATCAACCATCTCGCCCATTGCCCCTTGCCCAATTACGAGGTGGTCATTGAGATCACCGAGGCCCTCAAGGAAATCCTGTATCCCGGCTACCGCCGCCGCGAGGGCCTGCACTATGGCAACGTCTTGTATCACGTAGGCGACCTGATCGACGGGTTGCACGATAAGTTGACCGTGCAGATCGGCCGGGGGCTACGGCACGAGGCCAACGGCTCGACGCGCTGCGACGAAGACGTCGATTATGAAGCGTTGGGGCAGGCCAAGGCGCTGGTCTTTTTGGACCAGTTGCCCGAACTGCGGCGCATGTTGGCGCTCGACGCGCGAGCGGCGTACGACGGCGACCCGGCGGTGCGCTGCGCGGACGAGGTCGTGTTCTGCTATCCGGGCTTCGAAGCGGTGACGGTCTATCGTCTAGCCCATCTGCTGTGGGAACTGGAAGTGCCGCTCATCCCGCGGATGATGACCGAGTGGGCCCATAGCAAGACCGGTATCGACATCCATCCCGGCGCACGAATCGGGCGATACTTTTTCATCGATCACGGCACGGGCGTGGTGATCGGCGAGACGTGCGAGATCGGCGAGCACGTGAAGCTCTATCAGGGCGTGACGCTGGGCGCCGTGAGCTTTGCGACCGACGGCGAAGGCAACCTGGTGCGCGGCACGAAGCGGCATCCAACGATCGAAGACCGCGTGGTGATTTACGCCAACGCCACGGTGCTCGGCGGCAACACGGTAATCGGCCACGACAGCGTCATCGGCTCGAACGTCTGGCTCACGCGCAGCGTCGGCCCGCACACGACCGTGGTGCTCGAAAAGCCCAAGCTCCGCATGCGTGCCGATGTCGACGAGCTCGCCCCGGAGTTGAATTACCAGATTTGAGCGTCGCGGTCGACTCCATCACGCATTCCGCCGCCGTCTGCCAAATTGCACTACAGTCCTAGGCATGGCAAACTAGGAGGTAAAAGGTCTGTTAATCTTTCTGAAGGAAAAAGAGATGTCTGCCCCACTTGAGCACGAGCGCAGGACCTACGAGGAAAAAAAAGGCGAGCTCTTGGCCAATTCCGCCGGCAAGTACGTTGTGATTCATGGCGATGAGGTCGCGGGCGTTTGGGACACACAAGACGACGCTCTCCGAGCCGGTTACGAACGGTTCAAGCTTGAGCCGTTTCTTGTCAAACAGATTACCGAAGTCGAGCGCGTACATCATCTAACGCGCGACGTACCGATATGCCCAGCCTAACGATTGCGATCCCGCAAGATGGGCCGCTGGTCAATATCGCGATTGGCACCAGTTCCGCACGCATGCAGGCGTTGCGTGCGGCGGGTGCATCGGTTCCGACGCCTGCATCCTGCCGCGGGTTAGTCGACACGGGTGCGAGTGTCTCGGCCATCGACCGCCAGATAGCTCAACAGCTTGGCTTGGCACCGACGGGATTCACTTTGATTCACACGCCATCGACCGGCGTTCAGCCGCACGTTGCCGCACAGTTCGACATTTCGCTCGCAATTATGATGGACAACCAGCATTTGCATATGCTGCCCGTATCGTTTCTGGTCATCGAATCCGATTTGTCCACGCAGGGTTTCGGAGCGTTGATCGGACGCGACGTGCTGGCGCTGGGACTTTTGATGTATCACGGTCACGCGGGCATCATGTCGCTGGCGTTTTGAGGCACAATCGTTGTGGTTGGAGACCAAGTACTTGTTCAACGCCCTCGGCAATGGGCTGAATGCAAGCCTTGGCGCCCGTTTCGGCCAACTGCACGTAACCGAAGTCGTCGGAGACCAATATCGTGGCGGTTTTAGGGCCATCGCGAAAGCGCAGGACATATCGCCACTCGCGTTGGGCTGACTCAGGGTCAGACCAATCAAAGCTGTAATCGTTCAGCAGGCTATGCCGCAGGTGCAGAAAGCCGCGCATTCGTGTGGCATCTTTACAATCGGTGGCCTCATACGTCTCACCGTTGGCGACGAGTAAGTTGATCGACGCCCCGCCGGCAGGCGCCTTCTTCTGCAGTCGGCATAATTCTACGTCCGGCGCACGCAGAATGAGGTTGGCGGCCTCGGCTCCCCATAGGATCAGCGGGCGACGCTGCAGGTGTTGATGATACCACCAGCCGCCTCCGCCGCCCGCCACACCGAGCAAAACGATGGCAAACAATACGTACTTGCCTTCCATCTGCTTTGGAACCGGAGGCTTGACGTTCATGGCGCGCCCGCAACCGCGCCTTGCGTGCGCAACCGACTAATTTGTTCCGCTGAGTAGGCAAGCCAGTCGCGCAGCACTTCCTCACTGTGCTGGCCGAGCTCGGGCGGCGCGGCTGTTTGGCGCAGTGGCTCGTCGTTCCAATGTATGGCAGACCCGAGCACTCGGTACTTTCGTCCGGCGGCGTCGGCCGTATCGAGCACCATTTCACGCGCCTCGACCTGGGGCGACGCCAAAACTTCATCGAGCGCCAGCACCGGCGAGTGAGGCACTTCGGCGGTGGTGAGCAGCGTTCGCCAGTCGGACGTCGTGCGCCCGGCAAAGATTTGTTGGAGGATGGGTATCAACGCGTTACGGTTTTCGACGCGCGCGGGATTGGTAGCAAAACGCGGTTCGGTCGCCAATTCTTCATGGCCGATGGCGCGACAAAACCGTTGCCATTGCCGATCGGCGCCGACGGCCAGCACCAGGTGACCGTCCGCCGTCGCGAAAGCCTCGTACGGCACGATCTGCGGGTGGGCATTTCCCCAACGCCGCGGCCTCTCGCCTGTCAGCAAGGCGCCCTGCGCCACGTTGACCAGGCTGGCCAACGTGCAATCGGCCAAGGCCAGATCGAAGTGGGTGGCTTCGCACCCTTTACCACGTGCGTGGAGACCAACCAGTACGCTCACGGCGGCATAGAGCCCGGTGATCACGTCGGTGATCGCCACGCCCACCTTCATCGGTGCGCCGTCCGGCTCGCCGGTGATTGACATGATGCCGGCGCTGGCCTGCATCATCAGGTCGTAGCCGGGCACCGCGGCCAACGGTCCGGTGCGGCCATAGCCGGAGATCGAACAGGCCACCAGTCCCGGATTGATCTGTCGCAATCGCTGCGGTTCCAAGCCGAGACGAGCCAACGAATCCGGCAAAAAATTCTCCACCAACACGTCGGCGCGGCGAACCAGATCATCGACCACCTGCCGACCGGCCGGATGCGCCAAGTCGAGCGCCAGCGAGCGTTTGCCCCGGTTACAAGAGACAAAATACCCACTTGGCCCATCACCGGGCACAAAGGGCGGTCCCCATTGGCGCGTGTCGTCGCCGCAGCCCGGCCGTTCGACCTTCACCACGTCGGCGCCCAGATCGGCCAGAAGCTGCGTGCAGACCGGCCCCGCCAGCACCCGCGACAAATCGAGGACCTTTAAACCTTCGAGAGGAAATTCCATCATCTTGTAGGTCAGGCTTTCCAGCCTGACAATGTTCGGACGGGACGGGGTCTGACCCAATTTTTTCTACGCGAGGAACGAGCGTAAAAGAAATGGTTCTGACCCCCTCTGCTTTCAATCAGCGCGGCAACGGCTCCCCGGGAAATGCTTCCCGCCACACCATATCCAGGCCCTCGGTTTGCGCAAGGTATTTGGCCCACTGGCGCAAATAGGCCCGGTCGAGGTGGTCTCTTTGCAGCCGAATCAACGAGGCACAATCGACGCGGTCGATAATCCGTCCCGCCAGCAGCTTGTGCAAGATCAGGTCTTCGCAGGCAAGCACGTACACTTGCAAATCAAGCCCGCTCAATCGCTCAGGTACGCGGCGGTCCAGTGCCTGGAGCTGGTAGGGACATTCGGCCAGCAAAAGATCGATCTGCAGATCGAGAAACGACTGCGGCGGCGTGTAGACGCATTGAACGAGCCGCAGTCGGCCCAGCGTGGTCACCGGTGGTTGCCTTCGGGGCAGAATCCCACCGGCCCGGAGCGGCGCGAGCAAGTCGTCAATCGACTTGCCTTCCGAACCAATCAGCAGGTCGACGTCGCGCGTCGCGCGGACATACTTCCAGGAAGCCAAAGCAATGCCGCCCATGACCGCCAGCTTAGCACCCGATGCCTCCAGCGTGCGCCACGCATGGCCGAGAGCAGTTAGCAGGACGTCAGCGACCATTTTTCTCCCACGCTTCATTGAGGCGTTCGAGCATGCGAATGATCGCCTTGTCGTGTTCTGCCATCTGCTGCCAGTACCACTTGCGATAGGCCCCCATGACGTCGCCCTCCGGCCCCACTTCGCGCCGCAGGGCGGCCAGCAGAAACTCGTCGCAGGCATTCATCAAGTCGACCCACATCTCGATGCACTGCGTCGAGGTGGCGCCTGGCGGAACGGGCGGGGAGAGCTCGAAGGTTGGCACTGGCTCGGACATCGGCTTTCAGTCTCTGGCACGTTCGTAATCGTACATATTCATGATCCATTAAAAGGGCCCATGTTGCTACAGCAGCCAAGCAAGTTGGCTTTGAACGAACCATTCCAGTTTCGCCGCCGCTGGAGGGAACACTATTGTCAACCCCACCGCTGAGCGGCAGCGATTTCTTTCTCGGTGAAAAAAAAGAGCCAGCGGCGCTCGATTCGCTATAATGCATCGGTGGCAAGGTGAAACAGTTGGGCGGTCTCGCCCGACTAGGCAGATACGCTGAAAAACGCTATTTATGCGAATCAGCATCCCAACGAAAGAGGATTCGAGGCGCGCTGCCGAGCAGCGCAAATGGCGACAAGGTAAGAGGTTGTCTCAGGAGAAAGCCGGATGCAGGCGGTACTGGAAGGGGAAATGGAACGGCACGAGCGGATTCGTAACATCATTGTGCTTGGCGGGGGAACGGCAGGGTGGATGTCCGCCTCCTATTTAGCCAGCCAATTGCAAGGAAGTGTAAGAATTACAGTGCTGGAAGCGCCGGCGATATCGAAGGTTGGGGTGGGTGAGGCCACCATCCCGAACCTCCAGAGGGTCTTCTTTGACCAACTTGGCCTCGCCGAGCGCGACTGGATGCCGCAGTGCAACGCAAGCTTCAAGACCGCGGTCAAGTTCATCAACTGGCGGAGCCCTGGTCCTTCGCAACCGGTGGCGCGCTCGACCAACGGCCTGTTGGACAACTTTTACCACCCTTTTGGTATTTTGCCCGACTGCGATGGCATTCCGCTTTCGCACTACTGGAACCTGAAGCGGCACCGGGGTGAAACTTCGGAGCCGTTTGATTACGCCTGTTTTCGTGAACCCGCAGTGTGCGACGCCAAACTGGCTCCGTGTTGGCTCGACGGACGACCTGCCACGCGCTATGCCTGGCACTTCGACGCGCATCTGGTGGCCGCATTTCTCGAACGACACGCCACCGGCAAGCTCGGTGTCGAGCACGTGCAAGACGTCCTTCAAGACGTCACTTTCGACCAGCACGGCTGCATCGCCAGCTTGCTCACCCAAGGTGGCCGCGAACTCAAGGGCGACTTGTTCATCGACTGCTCGGGCTTCCGCGGACTATTGATCAATCGTGCGCTGGGAGAGCCGTTTATCGACATGAACGACCACCTGCTGTGCGATAGCGCGGTGGCCACCTCCGTGGCACATGATGATGCCCGGCACGGCGTCGAGCCGTACACGTCGGCCATTGCCATGCAAGCGGGTTGGGCATGGCGCATACCGATGCTCTCACGCTTTGGCAGCGGCTACGTCTATTCCAGCCAGTTTGCCAGTGAAGACCAGGCCGCCGAAGAATTCTGCCGGCTCTGGAAACTCGACCCCGAGCGTGTGCCGCTGAATAAGATCCGTTTCCGCGTCGGGCGGAACCGACGCGCGTGGGTCAAGAACTGTGTGAGCATTGGCCTGGCATCGTGCTTCCTCGAACCGCTGGAATCGTCGGGCATCTATTTCATCTATGCCGCTCTTTATCACTTGGCCCGGCATTTTCCCAGCCGGCGCTTTGAGCCGACTTTGGTCGATCGGTTTAATCGCGAGATCGAGCTGATGTTCGACGATACGCGCGATTTCATCCAGGCGCACTTCTACTTTTCGCCGCGCGTCGATACGCCCTTCTGGCGCGCCAATAAAGATTTGCGGCTAGCGGACAACATTCGCGAAAAGATTGCCGCGTACCGTGCCGGACTGCCCGTAAATCCTCCGATCGCCGACGAAACGACCTACTACGGCAATTTCGACGCGGAGTTCCGGAATTTCTGGACCAATGGCAGCTACTATGCGATCTTCGCCGGCCTGGGGCTTGTGCCCGACCGGCCGTTGCCGCTCTTGGAGTACAAATCGCGGTCGGTCGAGAAGGCGGAGCCGCTGTTCGACACCGTGAAGCGTCGACAACACGAATTGCTGGCGACGCTTCCCACC
>DASSFG010000734.1:0-3630 GCA_035694685.1 Pirellulales bacterium | reverse complement strand
TGTAGGGAACGCACTCCGTGGCGTTCCGTCGCGCACTGGTGGATCGTCAATTGGTGGTTCACGGAACGCCACGGAGTGCGTTCCCTACAGAACCCATTTCGTTGCTTGAACCCGAAAACTTAGCCTTGACAAAGCACTAGCACGTTTAGTCGTGCTGTTGCCCGCGGGGCTTTGACGGCCGGTCGTAAGGCGCTGACAAGGTCGGCTGGTTTGCGTAACGTCGGGTGCGTATCGTCAGTTGGCCACCGGCACCAGGAGCAATCGCCACGGTGAAGCAGTTATCATTGATCGCCACGCTGCCGCTTGCGGATTGAACGTCGAGAAACTGGTGCTCGCCGTAAGCGCCGCCTTGGACGATCAGGGTGCGCTGCTGTGACTGGTTGACGTTGACCAGCGTCAACACGGTGCTCTCGGCCGTCAGTCGTTCGACGAGCGCGGCCACGTCGTCCGGAAGCCCGGCCCGGCGACGAACCGGATCGAAGTAGCGCACCCGGCAGTGCAGCGGCGAGCCTTGATGACCGGGGTGCAGGCCGCCCAGCGTCAAGTTGACCAGCGTTGCCACCGTCGCCGGATTAAATTGCATGGGATCGTCCGCCAGTCTCGTATCGGGCGTGGAGTTATCGGCACGTTGCGCGGCCACTTTGCGGCGGATCGTCTCGAAATCACGCTGGAATGCCTCCGCGGGAAAAGCCGGACGCTTGCGCTCCAGAAAGTCGAGCCAAGGCGATGACGGCACACGGTCGCGGTCCGCGGGGTCCATCGACCAATAGTAGACTTCGGCTGCTCCGCGGGAGTAATTTTCAGCCTCGTAGGCGTACCAGCCTCGGTCGCCGTGCATGCGCGGATATTGCATTCGACCATCGATCTCGCGGGCATGTGAATTGACCGCCTCGATCTGCCTCCGCCAGACATCCACGTAGCGCTGGTCGCCCGTGAGCAGCAGTGCGTTGCCAAAGCCGGTGACTGCCAGGTGCGTGGTATTGCGATGCACTTCTTTCTGCGTGACCGGATCGACCACGGTAAAGCCCCAGCCGTAAACGCCGCCGTACCAACGGCCGCCGCACTCGCCGCCAATCGACCCGTCGCGGCCGACGTTGCTGGGCAAGATGCCGCCGTTGGCCGCCGCGCGATCGGCCCAGGCATCGACGTACTGCAGCAGCCATTCGCGATACTTCGGCTCGTGCGCAAGCATGTAAGCATTCAGTGCTAAAGACGTCGCCAGCAGGTTCTGCGGATGGTCGCCGAGGATATCGGTGTAATCTTTGAAGTGGGCCAGCATCTCGGCATAGGTGCGCTCGCCATGTCCGGGCCGAAACCTGCCCGCCACTTCGATCGCGTCGCCGGCCCAGTCGAGTGCCGTGGCTTTTCGCAGCAACGGGCCCCGGCTGCCGTTAAACAAGCTGCGGATGATCTTGTGCTGTGAATCGTAATTCGCCGCGCCTGGGTCTTCGTCCGTGTAAAAGCCGGCAAACCGACGCACGCGCTGCTCAAACTGCACGTCGTTCGGATCGGACAGTCCTTGCAGATTGAAGACGGTCAGCCCTTCCCCGTTGTGCAGCCAGTCGAACATGACGGGAAATTCTTTGTAGTACATGCCGTCGCGCGCGAATTCGACCTCGCGGGTGCGCGCCTGGGTAAATTGACGCAAGTGTCCTTCCCAGGCCTTTTTGTAGAGTTCGAGGATTCTGTCAGGGGCGCCCAAGGCGTGCAGCAGCGGCCAATCGTTGACGTTTTCGATGGCATCGTCTGGTCCGTCGTCGCCTCCCCAGCGTTCGACACACAGCAGATAGCCGCGATCGTCGAAGTAGCGGTCGAAAAACTCCTCGCAGGCACGAGTGTTGGCCAGCAACAGCTCACGTTCGAGCAGAGCCCACGGCGGCGGCGCCAGGGGCGTTTCGATGGTTACCAGACCCGGTTCGGGGCGTGCCGTCGCGGCGAAGAAAAGGACGGCGGTGAGGTGCAGCGAAAGCATAGTCTAACCGTTCAATTCCTTCCAGCGGCGGTAGACGTCCAATCCGTCAGGCTGCGGCTGATGCACCATGGGCATCGTGCGCTGATTCCACGGCTTGCCAATCTCGTCGTAGAAATTCAGCAGCGTGAAGTACTTCCGGTCGTCGTAATAGTAGCGAGAATATTCCTCGCGGGTCGTGATGAAGACGACGCGCTCCGGGCTACAGTAATACATAGCCGCGAGGCACATCGGACAGGGGTGGGCGAGCACGTAAAACTCACAGCCCGTGAACGATTCTGTTTGAAGCTTGGCCGAAGCCTCACGGATCGCGCAGATTTCGGCGTGTGCCGTGGGGTCGTGCGTTTGTGCGACCAGGTTGACCGCTTCGGCCAGAACATCGCCATTCTTGGCGATGACACAAGCGAATGGCCGTCCTCCCTGTTCGACGTTGGCCATGGCAAGATCGATGGTGCGACGAATGAAATCCATAACGGCCTCGCAAGATTCGCTACTTGGCTGGGAAGATAATTGACTTGACTGATTTCGTTACTGGGCTTTGGCGGGCGACCGTTCGAGCGCCTGCTCGAGTACGCTGTGGAACGCGGACGCCTGCCGCAAAAAGCCGAGGTCGGTCGGGTGCGAGCTGTCGACCGTGGCCTCGCCGTCGTCGCCCAGCAGATCTTTCCCTGGTAGATAATACAGACCTTTGATGCCGTCGGCGACCAGTCGATCGAAGGCGGCGCGTAAGGCCGCATGACTGGCCTCGTTTCGCTCTTGCTTCGACGCCACCAAAAAACCGTCGGTGTAGTTGCGGTCTTCCACCAACACGATCGGCGTCGAAGGATGCGCCGCGCGAAGAGTGCGCACAAACGGCTCGACACGCTCGTTGACTTCCTGCGGCGTCATGTTCGGGAGGCAATCGAGTACGTACACCGCGGGGTCGAGCTCCGCCAGCAGCGTCGCCAATTCCGGTTCCATTTTTCCGTTGCCGGAAAAGCCCAGGTTGATCACGGGCCAATCAAAACGCCGGCCTAAAATGGCCGTGTGGACCATGCCCGGACGTGACGCGCATCCGCCCTGGGTGATCGAAGTTCCATAGAACACGATCGGCTTGGAACTTCCTTCGGGACGCGGAGATGCTTTGCCGAGCGCGTGTTCTTTGGGAATGCCGATTTCGACCTTGGTGACGCCGTTGTAGAGCGGCATGTAGAGCAGGTATTCGCGTTCGGCAGCCGGCAAACTTTGAACGAGCACGGCCTCGTTGGTCTGTGCCTTGGGAAAACCGCAGGCGAGCCATCGCCACCCTTGCTCCGTCTTGACGTAGAGATCGACACCGCTGACGCCTGTGGCGGCCATGTGTGGCATCGCCAGATTGGCTGACGAGAGCGACCAGCGCACGGAAATCGTCGGTGCCTCGGTAACGAACCGCGTGCAAAGCCCTGCCGACTGCCGACTGAGGTTCCATACCGGACCGCGGACCATGTTTTCGGCTTTGGCCGGCAAGCGATCGTAAACCGCCTTAGTATCCGCCCAGCCTTTTCCCTCGATTCCAAGTTCAGTCAGGTCATACCAAAGCACTGCCCCGTCGGCGGAAGCAGTTGCCTTTGATGAATCGAGCTTCTCCGCGGCATTCGACGGCCCAACGGCGGCAGCTAGCATCAGCAGAAAGCAGAATGAAC
>DASSFG010000733.1:0-6998 GCA_035694685.1 Pirellulales bacterium | reverse complement strand
GGAAAGTGGAAAGTGGAAAGTGGAAAGTGGAAAGGGTGGGCAGGACGGGGTCGCTCGCTCCTACTTTCCACTTTCCACTTTTCCCTTTCCGCTCTTCTTCCCTGAACCCTCAACCCTGAGTCATGTCTGAAGGGAGTATCGATCGCACGCTGACGCAGACGGACGACGACCAACGACGTGCGCGCGAGCGGAGCTTGCAACCGACGCGTCCGCCGTTGATCGTGCCCGGATATCGCGCGGAGCGCTTTCTCGGCGCCGGCGCCTATGGGCAGGTATGGGTGGCCGTCGATACGAACACGGGCCGGCGCGTGGCCATCAAGTTCTATCTGCACCGCGGAGGGCTCGATTGGACCATTCTCACGCGCGAGGTCGAGCGTTTGGCACTGCTGTTTGCCGATCGCTACGTGGTGCAGCTCATCGAAGTCGGCTGGGACAGCGACCCGCCCTACTTCGTCATGGAGTATCTCGAACGCGGCTCGCTGGCCGATCGGCTGAACACGGGGCCAATCGAGGTGGCCGAAGCGGTCGAACTGTTTCGCGACGTGGCCATCGGGCTCGTCCACGCGCAGGGCAAGGGCGTCTTGCACTGCGATTTAAAACCGGCCAACGTGCTGCTCGATCAGGACGGCCACCCGCGGCTTGCCGATTTTGGCCAATCGCGCCTGTCCGACGAGCAATCGCCCTCGTTGGGCACGTTGTTCTACATGGCGCCCGAACAGGCCGACTTAAAGGCCGCTCCCGACGCCCGCTGGGACGTTTATGCACTGGGCGCGTTGTTGTATGCCATGATTACGGGCAGCCCGCCCTATCGCAGCACCGAGGCCCTCGCGCACATCCAGCAGGTCGGCGGTCTGGAAGAACAGTTGGCCCGCTATCGCCAGTGGATTGAGCAATCGCCGCGGCCGATCGGGCATCGGCACTTGGCGGGCGTCGATCGGGCCTTGAGCGACATCCTTCATCGGTGTCTCTCGGTCGATCCGCACAAGCGATACGCCAACCCGCAAGCGGTGCTCGACGCGCTGCACGCGCGCAGTGCCCGCAAGGCGCGTCGGCCGTTGCTGGTGCTGGGCTTCGTTGGCCCAATGGTGTTGCTCCTGATCGTATCGCTGTTTGCCTACAACCTGTTTGAAACGTCGCTGGGTGAATCACGCGACGCGCTCACCCACCGGGCATTGGAAAGCGACCGTTTCGCGGCCCAGTTCGTGGCCGAGAACGTGGCCCGCGAGATCAACGAGCGTTGGCAGACGTTGGAACACGTGGCCGGCGACGACGATTTTCGCGAGGCGGTGCTGGCCGCGTCGCGCGGCGGTGGCGATTCGCCGGCTGCCCGCGAGCTGCAAGTGCGGCTGGCCCGGCTCGATCAGCAGCTCAAGCTGGCCGACTCCGATAGCTGGTACGTGATCGACCATGAGGGAATCCAGCTCGCGCGCAATCCGCCGGTCGAAAGCACGATCGGCGTGAACTATGCTTTTCGCGATTACTACCACGGTCAGGGACTCGACCTGGCCCGCGACGCGCGGCCCGGTCCCCTGCGAAATCCGCACCTCTCGATCGTGTTTACGAGTGAGGCCACCGACCGCCGCACGGTTTCGCTGTCGGTGCCCATTTTCAGCCACGACGGCGGCGCGGACGCCGACGACGTGTTGGGCGTGCTGTGCCACGCCGTCGACCTGGGACACTTTGCCGAATTGCGGGCCGACGAACGCTCGGGCAACAATCAAACACCCGTGCTGATCGACTGCCGCAACGACGAAACCGGCCGCCGCGGAGCCATCCTAGAGCACCCTGGCCTGCGGCCGTTGCTCAAGGAGCCGTCCGCGCAAGACCGGCTCTATTTGCGAGACGACATTCTCGATCGACTGGCCCGACTGCGCGAGCTGCGCCGCAGACCCCATTCCGACGACGCCGACGAGGCGCATCAAGTGAACGAGCTGGCGCGGATGGACGACTACCACGATCCCATTGGGGGCGAGTTCGCCGGGCGATGGCTGGCAGCGGCCGAGCCGGTGGAAGTGATCTCGCGGCGCGACATGAGCAGCCGCGACACCGGTTGGGTCGTGATCGTGCAAGAGCGCTACCGTGCCGCGGTGGCGCCCGTGCAGGAGCTGCGCGATCGGCTGCTCTTTCAGGCCAAAGTGGCGACGACCGTGGTGGCCGTCGCGCTGGCCGGCTTGTGGGGTTTTGTGATTCTGGTTTTGAACGAATCTCCGCGCCTGCGCTGGTTCGATCGGCTGCGCCAGCAGACGAGTCTTTCGCCCCACACCCACACGCCCAACTCCGCCAGCCTCAGCGGCTCGCTCCTCTCGCCCGCCCCATCCGCCTCACCGCCACCCGCCGCCGACACCGCCCGCGGTGAGCCAAAAGCATCCGACACCGCCGAGCATCAGTCGAAATGACGTTCGGCTGCCCGCCGCCGGATAACCGCGCGCGAGTCCCCGGCAGCCAAGCCGCGAAAAGGGCGTTCTTTACCCGTTCCGTTCGTACACGCGTCCGCGACAAACACCTCTTGCCAAATCTTTTCGGCGCTTGCTGGTGGCATTGGAAGGCCATAGGATGATTGAACTTCGGATTTAAGTGCGAGATGTCTCAACAAGGTTAGATGACGACCCTTTACCAATCCAGAAACCGAGTTGCTGCTAGTGCTGCGGCGCGACCTGACGAACTTGACAACGACTGCCTCGACGAGTGGTTCACCAAGCAGGGCTACAGCACGCCCGACCTGGAATACGATATGGTTTATGTGAATGGCGACGACAACCTCCGCCGGCCCAACGAAACCTGGAAGGTACGCCTGATCGAAGGAGAATTCCAGCGGCTCATGTTCGACGTGGAGGACGTTTGATGGCAAGATCAATCGACAAGATTACGCTGAGAGGATTCAAATCCATCGCAGATCTCGAGGACTTCCGGCTTCACAAACTCAACGTGTTGATCGGCGCGAATGGCGCGGGTAAGAGTAACTTTGTCGAATACTTTCGCATGCTTCGGGCGATGGCCGATGAAGCGTTTCAAGCCTACGTGTTGGATGCTGGAGGCAGCGATGGGTTTCTTTTTCTGGGCCCAAAGGTGACGAGGGAGATTTTCTCACGAATCGAATTCGGGCGGAATTCATATGAGCACCAACTGCGACCTACTGCGGGCGGCTCGCTGTTGATCGCATGGGAGATGATCGGATATCGAAGCAGTAGAAACACGTACCGGAGCAGTCAAGAATCGATTTTGAAGTCGATTAAAGACGAGAAGAGCCACAGAGCTGCTGAATACCCCGGTGTCGGCCATTACATTTATAGTTCCGTGTCAAGTTGGACGGTCTATCATTTCCATGACACGAGCGCGCTCGCCCCGATGCGTCGGGACCAATCTCTGCGCGACTGGGAGCGCTTGCGGCACGATGCATCGAACATTGCGGCATTTCTTTTGAAGCTTAAGGAGGAGGAACAGGGCAGCTATGAACTGATTCGCGATACAGTACGGCTCATTGCGCCTTTCTTCGACGACTTTCTGCTTCGGCCACAAACGAGAGGAGGAAATGAGCAGGTTCGTTTGGAGTGGCAGCAAAAGGGAAGTGATTTTCCGTTTCAGCCGAGCCAACTTTCCGATGGAACGATTCGGTTTATCTGTCTTGCCACTGCGCTCTTGCAACCCGCGCCGCCTGCAACGATTCTCATAGACGAGCCAGAGCTGGGTCTTCATCCATACGCTATTTCGATGTTGGCCAGCCTCATTCAGTCCGCGGCCGAACGCACGCAAGTCATCATATCCACCCAGTCACCCACGCTACTAGACTACTTCGAGGCAGATGAGATTGTGGTCGTGAGCCGCCAGCATGGCCGCTCAACATTCGAGCGTCTTGACACCGATGCCCTGAGTTCATGGCTGGACGAGTATTCGGTCGGTGAACTCTGGCAAAAGAACGTCGTGCAAGGGGGGCCGACCAGTGAATGAGCTTGTCGTGGTCGTGGAAGGTGAGACGGAGCAGACTTTCGTGCGTGACCAGCTCGCGGGACACCTGGCCCTCCACAACACGTCCGCGTGGGCAGTCCTGCCGGGAAGGCGCCGCAACCGCGGCGGCGTCAAGAAATGGGAAGTAGCGCGGCAGGACATTATCCGCACTCTTAAAGAAGGGCGCTACTGCACGACGATGTTCGACTATTACTCGTTGCCTAACAATTGGCCGGGTCGCACCGAGTCCGCCCCGCTGCCGTGGGCCCAGCGAGCAGTGAGAGTCGAAGAACGAATACAGGCGGACATCGTTCAAGCAATGGGAGCCAATTTTATCCCGAAGCGTTTCATCCCGTATATCCAGCTTCATGAGTTTGAGGCGCTCGCCTTTGCGGACGTAGAGACGCTCGCATCGGTCATTGTGGCAATTGCCCATCATTCCGCTGAGCAGCTAACAACGAGATTTGCTACCATTGTCGAGGGCGCGGGTCATCCCGAGGCTATCGATGACGGTTACGAAACGTCTCCCTCTCGTCGAATTGAGGGAATCGTGCCGGCCTATAAGAAACGTGTCCATGGCCCGGTCGTCACTGGTCGCATCGGCCTGGATGTACTTCGTCAGCGCTGCGATCATTTCGCCTCGTGGCTGCAAAAGCTAGAGAGACTCGACTGAGGGATCAGCGCCCGATACGTTCTCACGGCGACCGTTGTCTCGATCAACGACGGAGCCGTCAATTCAGAGGTCGTCGTAAAACTCGCAGGCGGCGACGAAATGGTGTCCGTCGTGACGAAGTCGTCGGTAAAGCACTTGGTTTTGACTCCGGGAAAAGAGGTCCACGTTCTCGTGAAGGCATCAAACGTGATGCTCGCCACTGACTAGGTCGCACAAACGGGACCGCTTCCCTGCGGCGGCCTCAACGCGGTCGCGTGCGGGCGGTTGGGCACCGTCGTTGCCCAGGCGTAAATGCCTGTCTACGTAAAAGTCACGGTTCTATCGGGTGCAAGCTGCACCCGATCAACTTCGGCAAGAGCTGGGAAGAAAGTCGCTCCGCGACGAAAAGAAAGCGGCGATGAATTGCACGCACTCCAAAGCGCGCGAGGTTGACTTCTAACGGACGATACGCTTTGCTCTTTTTCAGGGCGACGACCACCGTGCGGTGCAGAAGGGGGTCGAATACGGAACGGAACACACAGGATATCGCCATGAGCATCTCTCCCCTGGCGGGCAAGCCGGCCCCGAAAGAATTGCTGATCGACGTGGCGCAGCTCGAAAAGGAATACTACGAGCGGCGGCCCGACGTGGGCGACCCGAATCAGCGGGTTGTGTTCGGCACCAGCGGGCACCGAGGCACGCCGCGGTCGGGTACTTTCACCGAATCGCACATCCTCGCCATTACGCAGGCCATCTGCGATTACCGCCGTGGCCAGGGCACGGACGGCCCGCTCTACATGGGCAAAGACACGCACGCACTGTCCGGGCCTGCCCAGCGTACCGCGCTGGAGGTGCTGGCGGCCAACGGGGTGCAGACCATCATCGAGCGCGACGACGGCGTGACGCCGACGCCTGTTATCTCGCGGGCCATCCTCGTCTACAATCGCAACCGTTCCAAGCAACTCGCCGACGGGATCGTGATTACGCCGTCGCACAACCCGCCTGAAGACGGCGGCTTCAAATACAATCCGACCAACGGCGGACCGGCCGACACCGACGTCACCCGGTGGGTGCAGGACCGGGCCAACGAGCTGTTGCGCAGCGGCAATGCCGGCGTCAAGCGAGCGCCGTATGGCGCCGCGATCAAGGCCCCGACCACGCACCAGGAAGATCTGGCCACCCCTTACGTCAAAGATCTTGGCAGCGTGATCGACATGGACGCCATTCGCAGCGCCGGCCTGAAGCTGGGCGTCGATCCGCTCGGCGGCGCGGCGGTCCATTACTGGGCAAAAATCAACGAGATCTACGGTCTCGACATCGACGTGGTGAATAGCGAAATTGATCCGACCTTCAAATTCATGACGGTCGACCACGACGGGAAAATCCGCATGGATTGCTCCAGCCCCTATGCCATGGCCCGGCTGGTCAGCCTGAAGGACCGATATCGCGTGGCCTTTGCCAACGATCCCGACTCCGACCGGCACGGAATCGTCACCCCCTCGGCCGGCCTGATGAATCCCAACCACTACCTGGCCGTTGCAATCGACTACCTGCTCACGCACCGGCCTCAGTGGTCGGCGAATGCCGCCGTCGGCAAGACGCTCGTCAGCAGCAGCATGATCGACCGAGTGGTGCAAAAGCGCGGCCGCTGGTTGTGCGAAGTGCCGGTCGGGTTCAAGTGGTTCACGCCGGGACTGTTCGACGGCTCGTTTTGCTTCGGCGGCGAAGAGAGTGCCGGCGCCAGTTTCCTGCGGCGCGACGGCAGCGCATGGACCACCGACAAGGACGGCCCGCTGCTCGATCTGCTGGCCGCCGAGATCACCGCCCGTACCAACAAGGATCCGGGCGAGCACTACCAGGAGCTGACCGCCGAGTTCGGCGCGCCGCGCTATACGCGGCTCGACGCACCCGCCACGCCGGAACAAAAGACGCGGCTGGCCCGGCTCTCTGCCGAGGCCATCAAACAATCGAAGCTGGCCGGCGAGCCGATTGTCGCCAAGCTCACGCACGCACCGGGCAACAACGCCCCGATCGGCGGATTGAAGGTCACGGCCGCCAACGGCTGGTTCGCTGCCCGACCCTCCGGGACCGAGAACGTTTACAAAATCTACGCCGAAAGCTTTCGTGACGACGCTCACCTCGACGCCATCGTCAGCGAGGCGCAACAGATCGTGAGCGAGGCGTTGAACGCCCCGGCTTGATATTCACCGGCGTTGGGTGGAACTGGCGAAACCCGCATGTTTCGATTCCCATAATTACGTTCGCTAGTGCTTTGTCAAGGCTAAGTTTTCGGGTTCAAGCAACGAAATGGGTTCTGTAGGGAACGCACTCCGTGGCGTTCCGTGAACCACCAATTGACGATCCACCAGTGCGCGACGGAACGCCACGGAGTGCGTTCCCTACA
>DASSFG010000732.1:0-5221 GCA_035694685.1 Pirellulales bacterium | reverse complement strand
CAGATAGGCATCCGCTACATCATGGGTGCGTTGAGCGATTACCAGATTGTCAAAGATCGAGAGCAGTCGGCACGGAAGGAATCGAACCTTCGGCCAGGGCCTTATAAGAGTCCCGCTCTGCCACTGAGCTACGTGCCGCAGATGGGTGATCAAGGGATGCTAGAAGCGGCAAATCGGCCTGGAGCGGGAGGGGACGTTTCGCTAAACTGCCGCCCCATTTCTGTATTTCGAAGGAACAAGTGATGCAAGCCGCCCGCCTGCTGTGCTGCGCTTTTCTGGCAACTGCCGTGCCCGGCCTCGCCCTGGCCTCGCCGCCTTGGCAAAAGGTGGCGCTGTTTAAACAGGTCGAATCCGATCCCAATAAACCCTATCTGCTCACCGACCGCGACGGGCCTTGGGTGATCATGGCACAGACGTTCTCCGGCGACGAAGCCGAAGAGCAGGCCGACGAACTGGTTCATGAGCTGCGCTCCAGGTACAAGCTACGCGCCTACCGCTACGAAATGGATTTCGACTTCGGCAAGGGCGAGGCGAGCCAGCGCGTCGACCGGTTCGGGCAGCCGGTCAAAATGAATTACCGTGTCAAGAAGATGCGTGAGATTGCCGTCGTCGTCGGCGACTTTGCCGCGATCGACGATGCCGACGCCCAGCGCGTGCTGAAAAAGCTGCGCACCTTGCACCCCGACTGTCTCGACACGCTCAAGCGGGCCAAGCAAGGCAAGAAACAATACCGCACGCTGGCAATTTTTCACGATCATCTCAGCGCCCACCTCAAGCAACAAAAGCAGCCCTGGGGCCCCATGCGCCACGCGTTGCTGACCACCAATCCGCTGCTGCCCGATGAGTATTTCAAGCCTCATGGCCTCGATTCGCTGGTGCTGACGATGAACGAAGGCGTGAAATTCAGCCTGCTAAAGTGTCCGGGCAAATTCACCTGCAAAGTGGCCACGTTCAGCGGGCAAGTGACGGTCGACCAGAAAATCATCGACGAGATTGAAAAAGGCAAGAAGTTCGCCAGCCGTCTGGAACAAGCCGCGGCAAACGCGCACGAAATGACGCTGGCCTTGCGGGCCAAGGGCTACGAAGCCTACGAATTTCACGACCGCTACCTGAGCATGGTGACCGTGGGCAGTTTCGACAGCGTGGGTACGCCTCGTCCCGACGGCCAGATCGAGATCAACCCGCAGTTGCACAAGCTGATGGAAACGTTTAGCGCGCAGAAGCAGGTGGTGCGCGGTCAGGCCACGCCGAAAATCGGCGATCCGTTCGTCGTGGAGACGAAGATCGGCAAACTGGCCTGCGACGTTCAGGCCGTGCCCGTGCAGGTACCAAAGCGGTCAATCAGCCGCGACTATGAACGGCCGGCGGTAAGCCTGCGATAAGCCGGACGGAAACCGGGCGGAAAGAGGCGATGCCGCGGTGATCTCCAATGGCTTTTGACAAGCAAGACGGGTAATGGATGTTATTGGAGGATGGCCTTCCCAGGCCGTCACCGTCCGAGATGACGGGCTAGGAAGCCCATCCTCCGCGAGGGCCGGCCGCCCGTTTTGTTTGTCAAAACCCTTTAGCGAATCTCGGCCTTGGCGTGCAGTCCTGACCGCTCGGCCTCACGCTCGCCGGCGGCAAGCTTGGCGGCTTCGTCTCGCGACACCTGAGCTTCGAGTACCCGGCCACGCCGCAATTTGCGGACCAGCACGCGCAGCCCCTGGGCCTTGACCACGTCGCCGCCACGGGGCGCACGCTCCAGGTGAGCAGTGATCCAGTCGTGGAGCGTGCGCGTGCCGCCGGGCAAGCGATCGCGGTCGAGCTTGACGCCGGTAATTTGCTCCATCCGGTCCAAAGTGACCCCGCCGCCCATCACCCAGCCCACGCCTACTTCGGCCACGTGGGCCGGGACGCGGTCGTATTCGTCTTCGATGTCGCCCACCAGCTCTTCCAGAATGTCTTCCATCGTCACCATGCCCACGATTTCGCCCTGCCGATTGCGCACCAAGGCAATGTGTACGTGCTCGCGAATCATCCGCTGCAACGAGGCGGCAATCGAAAGCTCGTCCGACAAGTCGGGCATCGAGCGCATGATTCCCCGCAACGAAGGTTGATCGGGCGCCAGCCGCAGCTCGGAGACGATGTCTTTGAAGTTTACGTACCCGCAAATCGTCTGCGAGTCGCCAGGCTTCGCGCACACGGGAAACCGCGTGTGCATGTCGGTGTGGGCCAGCACCAGGCTTTCCGACATCGACTGGGCGAGGTCGAGTGTGACGATGTCGCGCACGGGGATCATGATTTCGGCAATCGAGCGGCTGGAAAGCCTTGCGGCGCCAAGAATGATTTTCTCTTCCTGTCCGCCGATCAAGCGCGAGGTCCTGGCCAAAGCGACCACTGCCCGCAACTCTTGCATTTCGGTGACCTCGGCCTTGTGTCCTTCCATGGTGGGCGTCCAGCGGCGCTCACTCCAAGAGAGCAGCGTGCGTACCGACCCTTCCAGCACCCACACGGCCGGATAAACAATGGTGGTCATGGCTTTCAGCGGCGGCGAGAGCTTCAGGCAGACCCACTCCTTGTGCTTTAGCGCAAACACCTTGGGGATCAGCTCGCCGACGACGATGGTCACCGCGCTCAGCGGTACGACGACGATGGCCAGCGAGAGTACGTGTGCGGTACGTTCAGACAAGCCGAACGACGCGACGAGATAGGGGCCAATCATCTCGTCGGCATCGGCGCCGCCCGTGGCGGCGGCAATCGCTCCCACGAGCGTAATGCCCAACTGCAGTGCCGCCAAGCTCGCCTCCATGTTCTGCTTCATGGAAAGTGCGGCCCGCGCGCCGCCACGATGGGCGTCGGCCAAGGCCTTCAGTCTGCCAAGCGAGGCCGAAGCGAGGGCTATTTCGTAGGCGGCGAACAGCGCATTACAGCCGACCATGGCGATGATGATGAGCCACGTTGCCGCCGTCATTGAACTCCTCAGTTGCGAATTGTTAAATGCGCAGGTCTGCCCGCTACCCGCTCGGACTTTATTGTACCTACTTATGCCGCGGCGCAGCAGGTGCTGGCGGCAGAGCCGCGCTAAACCTATAATGTCAAACGGGTTAGTTTTGGGGCTGAGCAGGCAAATTCCGCAGTCGGAAGGGACCAACGAACGTGGACGGTGAACTCGAGCACGCACCCGCCGAGAGCCGGCTGCCCAAATTCTGGGTGTTTTTGGCCATTCTTGCCGCGGGTTTGGTCTTCTGGCTCGCCCTGCCGCACCAAGAGCATCCCGGCGAGATGCGGCAGGAATTGCGGTCGCTTTCTTTGCAGCCGTTGACCTTCGATGGCGAGGCACTGACGCTCGACGACTTAAAAGGGAAAGTAGTGGTGCTGAATTTTTGGGGCACCTGGTGTCCTCCCTGCCGTTTGGAGCTGCCGCACATCGCCGAGCTGGCCAATCGCTACCAGGGCAGTCACTGCCGGGTGCTGGCGGTCTCGTGCGGCAGCAGCGGTCCCGATCCGGCTTCGTCGTTGCCGAAATTGAAATCGGAGACGACAGCGTTGCTGAAGTCAACGGGTCTGGAGCTGCCGGTTTATGCCGACCCGAATGCCTCCAGCCGCAAGGCCGTGAGCGCCGCGGTTGGTTTCAAGGGCTATCCCACCACGCTCGTGCTCGATGCGAAGGGCATCGTCCGCCGGGTATGGTCCGGCTACGGTCCCGGCGTGGAGAACGAAATTGCTGAAACAGTCGATCGTTTGCTCGCCGACCAGCCGGAGCAGGGCGCATGATCGGCCACGACATCACACGCCCGCCGGCTCAGGCGAGTAGCCGTAGCGGCGGATGAAATCGGCCCAGCGTTGTGAGACTTCCTGCCGTGCTTCGTCGCTGATTTCGTACCTGTTAGTCTGATAGCCTTCGGTAGCCGCCACGTACTGCTCCAAGGCCGGCAGCACCGAATCGAAAGCGTCGAGCCCAAGCTTCTCGTAGATCGTCCGCATTGAAGCGATCGGGTCTCGTACTAGTTCCTCGTAGCGCACTTCGCAAAACCGGTCGCTGTCGATCAGATCACGCTCGGCCTCGAATTTTTCGTACATCCGCTCAAACGTGCGCAGCACGTACTCTTCCAGGCCGATAAACGTCGGCTTTTGCAGACCGTGCTTGCGATACAACGTCTTCCACAGGTTGCAGGTCGAAGCGTAAAGCACGAACGGATCGCGCACGATGTGTACGAAGCGGGCGCCGGGAAAGACCTCGAGCAGCGGTTTGATGCGGCAGGTGTGCGGCGGGCTCTTGAGCACGATCCGCTTGGGCCGCCGATAGGTGATCTGGCGCAAAAAGCGCACGAGCGTCTGTTGCCAGTGCCTTCGGTCAGCCGGCGAAATGCCGTCGAGTGTCAGGTATTCTTCGTACTGGGGGCCGCGATTCGGAAAGGCTATCGTCAGGTAGGGTGAAGGCAAACCTAGATTGCAGAGCGCGAATTCGTCTTCTTGCGGGCGGTCCCAGCCGGCCGCCATGTTGTCCATCGGCCGGTGCGACGGCAGAAGGAAATTGAGGAACTTCCGGGCAAAGCTCTCGGTGCTCAAAAAATGGTTCGGCACCAGGCATTCATAGGTAGTCGGCGAGGTGTGCCGCTCGTCGAGCACCATCAACTCGTGGAGCAGCGTCGTGCCCGCCCGCCAATGACCGATGACAAAGATCGGCTCATCCACGATCTTGGTGCGATTGGCCCGCCAACCAATCCACGGCCATTGCCACCAACGATAGAGCGTGTGAAACAGGCTCATGCCGGTAAGCAGTACGGCATGGTGCCAACGGGTCCGATGCACGGCGCAGCGATTTCGGCCCAGCAACCGCAGCCAGCCGAAAAAGTCCATGCCGGTCCAGAACAAGGGCGACCAGTCCCTTGCCTTAGCTTGGGCTTTGTCTTTCGCTTCGCTGCGCGTCGGTGCGCTGCTGCCCATAGGTGGCACTGTCATAAGGGCGGAATGGTCAAACCGTATATGGTAGCTCTATCTTCCCGACCCGTGCAAGCTCGTTTCGGATTAGGTGGTGGCCCAACATCGAGTTGGTCGTAACGTGTAGGGTGGCGCAAAATGGCTCGCTTTGGGGCCATAACTAGCGTTCAATCTGATACCAGTTTTGTTCCGCTCCGCCACCGCCGGGCTCGTCCCGGTGGAGCGCTGACTGACAGGCTAGAACGACCCGTCTCGACCCCTGCTCCCTCTTCTGTTTCCGCGTGGCGTCCGCCGCCAG
>DASSFG010000731.1:0-12099 GCA_035694685.1 Pirellulales bacterium | reverse complement strand
TGTAGGGAACGCACTCCGTGGCGTTCCGTCGCGCACTGGTGGATCGTCAATTGGTGGTTCACGGAACGCCACGGAGTGCGTTCCCTACAGAACCCATTTCGTTGCTTGAACCCGAAAACTTAGCCTTGACAAAGCACTAGCTCCTGACGGCCTCGAGCTGCTCGACCTCTTTCTCCTTGCCGGCCAAAGTCGGCTCGTAGTCGGGCCTGCCGGCGAGCCTGGCAATCTCACGCATAAATCGCAAGGTAAGCGATCGCAGCACCTCGCGGTTGCCCTCCTGGCCGTAGTACTCAGATAGGTCGATCGGCTTACCTACCCGCAGCCGTGTCTTGGCCGTCATCAAGAAGAAGCCGAACTCCGTGCCGTCGTAAGGCGCGCCTTCGATATAGCAGGGAACGACCGGCACGCGCGACTTGAGTGCCACCATCGCCGCCCCGGCCCGCCCGGGCAGCAACAACTGCTTCGACTCGTTGATCCGCCCCTCGGGAAACATCCCCACCAAATCACCGCGCTCGGTATATCGCATGGCCAGCTTGGTCGCCGCCGTATCGACGCCCTTGCGGCCCGTGGGAATCACTTCCAGAATTCGCAAAGCCAGCCCGGCCAGCGGCAGTTCGCAATACTCACGGGCCACCAGCCAATGCACCGGGCGGTCGCAGGCCAAGGCAATAAAGGCCGGATCGACCGGGCAGATATGGTTGCAGACGATCACCGCTCCTCGCCCGTGCGGCACGGTCACTCTGCCCTCGATCCGAGCCCGCCAGCGAACCCTGGTTATGACCAGGTTGAACAGGTATATAGGCAACTGGATTGGAGTGACGCCCATTTCTCGCCGCAGCAATTCGACGCCAATCGCCAGGGCTGCAGCCACGGCTGCCAGCACGACGATAGCCAATTGTCGCGTTGCGGCGTCGGAAAACATCAGTCCATCCTGGGAATCCGCCAACTATAGTCGTCAGAGCGAGGGTGAGCGAGAGCAATGCGAATTGGTGTGGTCAGCGACACGCACGGTCACGTTCCCTACACTCGCAACGCCGTGCGGATGCTGGAAAGCCTCGACGTCGAGTTGGTGATCCACTGCGGTGACATCGGCTCGGCAGACATTGTCGATCTGTTCGCGGCCTGGCCCACGCACTTCGTGTTTGGCAATGTCGATGTCGACTGGCAAAGCCTGGAAGCGGCCATCCGCGCGGCCGGCCAGACCTGCCACGGCCGTTTCGGCAGCCTGGAGCTGGCCGGCAAAAAGGTCGCCTTCTTGCACGGCGACGATACAGCCCTGCTGACGCAGACCGTGGCCGGCGGCCGATATGATCTCGTCTTCCACGGCCACACGCACCTGGCCCGCAATGAAAGGCATGGCGCCACGCTCGTGCTCAATCCCGGCGCGCTCTACCGCGCTACCCCGCATTCCATCGCCTCGGTGGAGTTGCCGTCGCTGGAGGCCACGATTGTTGCCGTTTAGGCTTCATCGCCTGTTGGACCTCATCTCATTGCTCTGAATCCCTACAATGACCGCGAAAGAGCGAAGGACGAGGAACCCTCTTTACCGACCAGATGGCGGTGCCTATCTTGGAATTGACGAAGTTCGACAAACGCTGGTTGTAATTCCTGCGGCACGCGTCTGCTCTAGTACGGATGCCGTGCTTGAGCCGCCGAACGTGCTGGCCTGAAGACCAGCTAGATCCAAAAGTGCGCGACCGTTCGTGATGGAACGGCGCCCATCTCTTGAGGAGCGCCGCCCGTGAAAACGTGCCCCGCCTGCCACCGCTCGGTTCCGGAGGGCGCCGCGATCTGCCCGCATCCGGGCTGCGGCCAGGCACTCGACACACCGCGGCCGAAGGCCAAGCGTCCGCCGCCTCCGCCCACGCACTTGCAGATTGGCGGCCACGATGGGCACGGCGCTTCACCGCAGACGGTGGCGCCACACACCGCCTCTGCTCGCACGAGATTTCGCTGGCCTCTGCTCATCTGGCCGGCCACGATTCTCATCGGCTCCGCTCTGGTCGCCGCCGTCTTGCTCGCATACTTGCCTTCGCCCCATCACGAGCAGGAAATCGCCTCCACGGGAGCGTCTTCGCCACGCCTGCAGCCGAAAAGGGAGCAGGCGAGCGCCGCGCCGGCATCGGGGCGAGTGTCAAACAGAAAATCCGCTACGACGCCGGCAGTCGATACAGACAAGCCTCCTCAAGACGCTGCCAACGGAACTGAAAAAGCCGGCAATGCGCCGGCCCCAAAAATGCCCGCTGACGCTCAGCCGTCGTCGAACAAACCGGACGAGTCGCTGGGCATCGTTGCCGATCAGCCGAAAGAGCCGCCGGCCGATGGCGGCAAGAGTACGGTTGATAAAAAGCCTACGGGCCTGGTGGCCGACCCGGCGGCCAAGCCGGAGCCGATGGGCCTACCTGAAGAGCCGCCGGTGGGCGTCGTGGCCGACACGCCTAAGGCACTCTATGCGGAACGCACCAAACCCAAAACTCCCGAGTGGCTCGCCGAGCGCGGCGGCACGGTCGAGTCGCAGGCCGCCGTCGAGGAAGGGCTCAATTGGCTGGCCAGGCACCAGAGCCCGGACGGGCACTGGGGGGCCGATTGTCTCGGCACCGACCCCAACTCGCGTTGCGATCGAAAAGCTCCCTGCCAGGGACCGGGCGAAGCTTACGAGGCGGCGCAAACCGGACTCGCACTGCTGGCCTTTCAGGCGGCCGGGCACTATTACTTCAACGGCCAAAAATATTCCGACGAGGTCAAGCGCGGACTCGACTACCTCGTTGAGGAACAGGCCCCCGATGGTTCGATCGTCGGCTCGCAAAACCCGTCGTCCGAGCAAATCAAAGCGGGCGCCAACTTTCAGCAGTACTTCATGTACGAGCACGCCATCGCCACGTTCGCCCTTTGCGAGGGGTGTGCGGTGGCCGTCGCGGAAGGCCAGGCGCCGGACCGGCGTTACCTCAGCGCCGCCAGGCGGGCGGTGCAGTTTATCGAACATTGGCAGCACAGCGACGGCGGTTGGCGATATACGAGAATGCCCACCGAACAAAGCGACTGTTCCGTTTCCGGTTGGGTGATGCTCGCCTTAAAGACCGCCCGCGAAGCGCAGATCCAGGTTCCCCAGGTAACCGTTCTGCGGATGACGGCTTTCTTTTCGTCGCACTATGGGGGACGGCGCACCTATTATCTGAATGAAAAGCAGCCCGGCACCGCAGCCATGACCGGCGTCGGCATGATGGCCGCCGAGTTTTTCGGGCGAAAGACGAATCCCTCGATCGCTTCCGGCGCGGCCTTCCTTGTCGAGGGTGCGGAGGAGCTCAAGGCACGCGGTGCCCTGACCGGCAGCGACTACTATCTCTGGTACAACTGTACGATGGCCATGTTCCAGGCCGGCGGCGAACCGTGGCAGCGCTGGAACGGCCTGGTTCGCGACTACGTCGTCAGCTTGCAGGTTCAAGGCAGCGGGTGCGACCGCGGAAGCTGGCCTCCCAACGACCAATGGAGCTCGCGCGGCGGACGCATCTACTCCACCGCCCTGGCCGTGTTGACGTTGGAAGTCTACTACCGCTTTCAACGCATCGCCGGCCAGCCGGAGAAGGCGAAGTTTTTTGAAAAGTAGGGGCAACAGGCGTTTGATGCCAGCCGCACGCTTGCGGCGACATCGCCTCTCACCTCCATCGCCGTAGCAGAAGCTTCCAGAAGGGACGCGCGGGTTGCCAGCGGACGAGCCACACGCCGAACCACAAGAGCGGTTCGGTAATGCCGACGACGGCGGGGAGAGTGACGAAAACCACCAACGTGTAACCCAGGCCCACCAACGCAACGGCGTTCCAGGGCAACGCTTGGTGGACGTGCGCCTCGATGCAGCCCACGACCCAGCGAATGCCCGCAAAGTACATGGCCGCGAACGTCGTCAAGAAAAACAGCGAGCTGACGGCAAATTGCCCCGTTCGCGCCCGCTTGTTCTTGGCCCAGCTCACCAACCACGCGAGCGCCAGTCCGGCAATAAACAGTGCCCCGCAGACGGTCGCCGCATACATGGCCAAGAAGGGCCATCCCGAGGGCGGATAACCGCTCAGCGCCATCAAGCCGGCGGCAATCATGGCCAACCACCCCGTGCCTAGCAGGAAGCGCATCCACAACTGCCCGCGGCTGGTTGGTTGACAAGCCTCTTCTTGCCTGGCGCCAGCGCTGTTGGCCACTTCCACGGATTGGCCTTGAGGATTGGGGACGTGCATCGCATGCTCCGAAAAACCACCGGTACGAGCCAAAAGACCTTTGGGATGGCTGCAGGGTGAACACCAAGTTCCCCCCCTATTGGCCTATTGGCCAAATTAGCCAGTTGCCTTCGGAGGAGTCGGCGAGGCGCAGGTCAATGGCTTCGCTCAACTTGCCGGGAACCGCTCGCGCACCCACGCTCGAAACGTGCGAATCCACGCCAGCTCATCGGCGGCCATTTCGAAGCCGATAAATTGCTCCAGGTCCTTCACACGCAAGTTTGGCAGGTTCAGGCTGAATTCGCGTGCGACGTACTTGCCGTTGGCCTCGAGCGAATAAGCCGCCAACCCCTTTTTTCTCCAGCGCCAGATTTCCGGAACGCCGAGCGCCGAGTAAATACCCAACTTCGATACAGCGCTACGGCTGACTTCTGCTTCGATGACCAGGTCCGGGGGCGGATCAACGGTCAGATCGACGTCGAGGCGGCGGCACACACGACGGTGATTGAGAATGTAATAGCATTCGTCGGCTTCGCATCCCTTGCCCAACTCGCGACGCTTCCACGTGGTCGAGCGCAAGCTTCGGTGTGACACGCCCGTTTCCTCCATGAACGCTTCAATCATTCGGGCGAGCCATTTGGCCACCGCTTCGTGGCTGGGCGACGGACTCATGAGCTCGAGCCTCCCGTTGTCGTAGGCCATCCGGACGTGCCAGTTCTGCTCGTTTTCGCGTAATTCTTCATAAAGTCCCCACGAGATGCCCGACAACACGATCCGGCGTTCGCCGCGGAGCAGAGACTTTTTTTCGACGGTCGCCATGAAAACCCTCGGTCAGGATGCGTCGCTCCTATTCTATCGCGGCCGTGGTGGCATCGCCATGCAGACCGCGAGATGATACTTCTCGGTCACGCAGTCGGCATCGAGGCTTAAATAATCCCCTACGATAGTTTGACACTACCGGGAGGCTTACGCCTCGCGCTCGCCGCAGGCGAGCGGCACGAGTCAGCGTACCGGTAAATCATTGTCGTTGTTGGGAGGCTATTCGATCCTCGAACGTTCAGTCGCCGTCGGAAAGCAAAGGCTTGCACAAGCCGACGCGCCAAGTTACCGTCCTGAGAACGGTCTTTTTGTGCCACTGGATTTGAGCCATGCGTCTTGCTGCCTTGTCGTTTTTTGTTGGCTGCTGTGCGGTTACCGCACGGGCCGATGGTCCTGCCGATAACCTGCCGAACAAGGTCCGCCCCATTCCCAAACCCGGCATCGAGGTGCCCGCGGAACGCACGACCGCGCTTGAGAAGCGGTTGGACGCGCTCAACGAAAAGCTGAGCATGCTAAGAGCCAGCAAAGAAAAACAAGCGCGCGAGCTCGTGCCCGACGTCGAGATCTATTGGAAGGCGGTCCACGATGCGCTGAAGTACAGGGAGTTTTTCGACGCCAAGGAGCTCGACGTGGCTGAAGAGTTGTTGCAGGAAGGCACCGAGCGGGCCGAGCAGCTTGCGTCGGGCAGCGCACCGTGGGCCGCCGCCACCGGCCTGGTGGTGCGCGGCTACGTGTCTCGCATCGATGGCTCGGTGCAGCCCTACGGGTTGGTCGTGCCTGAATCGTATGAGTCAAAAGGGCAAATGCATCATCGGCTCGACATCTGGTTCCACGGCCGGGCCGAGCACTTGAGTGAAGTGAATTTCCTGGAAGAGCGCCGCAAGAAAACGGGGCAGTTCACGCCTCGCGACACGTTGGTGCTGCACCCTTACGGACGTTATTGCAACGCGTTCAAATTCGCGGGAGAAGTCGACGTGCTGGAGGCTTTGGCCGACGTCGAGCGGCGCTATCGCGTCGATCCCGAGTCGATTTGCGTGCGCGGGTTCTCGATGGGCGGCGCGGCGTGCTGGCACTTTGCGGTACACCATGCCGATCGCTGGTTTGCCGCCAATCCGGGCGCGGGCTTTGCCGAAACGCCCGCCTTTTTGAACCACTTTCAGAAAGAAGCGGCCCAGCCTACCTGGTTCGAACGCAAGCTCTACCAGCTTTACGATTGCAACGAATGGGCGCCCAATCTTTTCCACTGTCCGACCGTTGCTTACAGCGGTGAGAAAGACGTCCAGAAGCAGGCCGCCGACATTATGGAGCAGGCATTGGAAGAAGCCGGCATGCGGTTGCGGCACGTGATCGGCCCAGGCACGGCCCACAGTTACCACCCCGACTCGGCCGCCGAAGTCGAACGCAGCATAGATAGCCTCGCCGAGATGGGCCGCGATCGCTATCCCACCGCGGTCCACCTGGTGACCTACACGCTCAAGTACAACCGCATGGGTTGGCTTACGGTCGAAGGCATCGCCGAACATTGGCAGCGGTCAGCCGTCGAGGCAATCGTCGCCGACGCGTCGTCGCTCGACGTCAACACCGACAACGTGACCGATTTGAGTTTCGATTATCCGTCGGGCTGGTGCCCGTTCGACGTCGATCAGCCAATCTCGGCGCTCATCGACAACCAGGAGTTGACGTTGCCGCCGCCGCTCAGCGATCGTTCGTGGCAGGCGAAGGTTTACCTCGATGAGGGCAAGTGGGAAGTGGGTACACGGCCGCGAGACGGCCTGAGCAAGCGCCACGATCTGCAGGGCCCGGTCGACGACGCCTTCATGGACCGCTTTCTGTTCGTGCGGCCTTCAGGCGAAGCGGCCAACGAGGCGGCGGGCAAGTGGTCGAAAGCCGAGCTCGAGCGGGCCGTTTACGAATGGCGGCGACAGTTTCGCGGCAACGCGCCGGTCAAGGACGACGGCGAGGTATCGGACGACGATATCGCCAATGCCAATCTCGTGCTGTGGGGTGATCCGTCGAGCAACCGCCTGCTGGCCAAGATTGCCTATCGATTGCCGATTGCCTGGAAGAAGGACGCGATTCAGGTCGGCGATAAAAGCTTTCCGGCCAATCGCCATGCCTTGATCCTCATTTTTCCGAACCCGCTGAATCCAAAGCGTTATGTCGTGCTGAACAGCGGCTTCACCTATCGTGAATACGCCTACCTCAACAACGCACGGCAAGTTCCCAAACTCCCCGACTGGGCGGTGATCGACTTGAACACACCGCCCGACGCGCTCTGGCCCGGCAAGGTGGCCGCCGCCGGCTTTTTCGACGAAGCATGGCGCCTCAAAGCGGCAAGCGAATGACCGGGCTACCCGAGTGTTCCGCTTGGCGGCCGTTTGTAGAGCACGATGACAATGACGTCGGACGGCGGAAACTCGCCCTGCGTGAGACCGGAGGCAGATTGCTTCGACGAGGTCGTTTGCGGGGCAATGTTGCCTATGATCTGCAACACCTCCGCCTGCGACTCGACCAGCCAGGCGTTGACTTCGTCTTCCAACGCCGTTAACTCATGCTCGATGCCCTTGAAGATCTTGATTTGCTGCACGGCGAGAACTCCCGGCCCCTTTGATGAATGATCGTCCCTCTCTCCATTGTAGAGTAAAAGCACCGGTTCTTGCCAAGCGGGCGTTTCAACCATGTTGGCAGTGTTCGCAATGATCGCCAGATCGCATTAGAATCAGCAACAGACACGCTGCACTCGCCCCAATCAGAAAGGCCCATCATGGATCGAGAACAGGCCGATCGGCTGCTGAACGATGTCGAGGCGTTTTGCCAGGAATTGCGGCCGATTGAGGAACTGTGTTACGTCGAGCATCGGCAGAACGAGCAGACGGCCGTGCTGGCGAAAAAGCATGACATTCTGGCCATGCCGGTGCCGGTGCAATATGGCGGCCGCGGCGCCGACGCAGTGACCTACTCCCGCGCTTTAGCGCGCATCGGCCGAGAAGGGACGGGCGTGCGGACCTTTTTTTCAGGGCAAACGTCGATCGGCGAATACCCCATCGCGCGGTATGGCAACCATGAGCAGAAGTCTCGCTATCTGCCGCGGGCGGCGCGAGGTGCGTGCATACTGGCCTTCGGCCTCACCGAGCCGGACGCCGGTTCCAACCCTTTGGAAATGACCAGCACCTATCGCCGCGACGGCAATCGCTTTCTGCTCAACGGCGTGAAGTACCTGATCAGCAACGGCGCGATTGCCCAAGCGGTGATCGTGTTGGCGTATCCCGCAGGCGCCGAGGGCCCGAGCAAGCGGATGAGCGCGTTTATCGTCGATACGGCGGGCGATAGCTTTGAAACGGAAGACTTGCCCGCCAAGCTCGGCATGTTCACCGCTAACACCGGCATGTTTCAAATGAACGACCATCCCGTTCCCTTGGAGAACCTGCTGGGCGAAGAGGGCAACGGCTTTCGCATCGCGATGGGCACGCTTGTCTCCGGGCGCTTGAGTGTGGCGGCGGGTTGCCTGGGGGTCATCGAAGATTGCCTGGCTGAAGCGATCGATTATGCCAAAACGCGGCATCAGCACGGCAAGGCCATCGCCAGGCATCAGCTCGTGCAAGATCACATCGCGGCGATCGAAATGCACCGCGCTGCGAGCGAGGCGATGGTCGAGCGCGCGGCGCGGGCCAAGCAGGCCAGCGACGAATCGCCCGCAAACGGCGATCTGACGCGCGAAGCCGACCTGCGTGTCGCGCAAGCGAAACTCTTTGCCAGCAACGCCGCCTGGGACGCCGCCGACCGCGCCGTGCAAGTGTTTGGTGGCCGGGGTTTTTCCGAGCTTTATCGCGTCGGCCGTCACCTGCAGGACGTGCGCGTCTGCCGCATCTACGAAGGGACCGACGAGATCCTCAAGCTGAAAATCGCCGCCGCGGTGCTGGGCAAGGAGTTTGAGGCGTTCAAGTAAGCTCCCCTAGCCTCACCCGCACCTGCTGCCAGGCCTGGCGAATTACCTGGTCGGCGGCGCCTTTCATCAGGCCGGCGGGCACCGTCGCCATCAATCCGCCCGTGCGTTCAATGGTGGCCGCCCAATGCAGCCGCGAGCCCGCGCCCTCGGGTTCGATGTTGAGCGAGGATGAAATCTCGATCGAGGCGCCGATGCCTTGCCCGGCGATGTGCATCAAGGCCGAGTGGGGCGGAACAACGTCCGTGAGCGAGATCGTCAGCCGCAAACTGGCGCGCAAGAAAGAAAAACGCGGTTTGACGACACATTTGAGCGTCTGTGGGTCGGGCCGCTCGGAGCTGACCAGGTCCGGAATCGTTCCGGCCAAGGTATCGAGGTCCGTCAAGGTGGCGAACAGTCGCTCTGGCGCCGTGGCGAAGGATTCGTCACCGCCAAATTCAAGATGGCTCATGACCACATTCTACGTACTAAGCTAAAGGGGTGGCAGACATGAGAGGCGTGTTTGCCCTAAACTAAAGCATTCTCGCTACGACAGCCACTCCACGCTAGGTACGACCGATGACCGGCCACTACGGGCAAGAGTCCCTTTGCATTCTCGTAATCGATGACAACTGCGACGCCGCCGACGTCCTAGGCATGCTGTTGCGAATGTTGGGGCACACGGTGCACACTGCCCATAGCGGCGCAATGGGCCTCGACCAGATCGAGAGCATACACCCCGATCTGATCTTTCTCGACCTGGGCATGCCGAACATCGACGGCTATGAAGTCGCCCGTCGCGTGCGCCAAAACCCGAAGCTGACCGACACTCGCGTCATTGCCGTCACCGGTTTTGTCGATCAGCGGCGCCGCGATCTGGCGGCCGAGGCCGGCTTTGACGATTACCTGATCAAGCCCACCAACGTCAATCAACTGCAAGAGGTGATTGGGCGTACTCGCGACCTGTTGGTCAAAAACGGCCAATCGCCGCACTCGCATTGCTAAGTAGTTCATCGACCTTTGCTATCAGGTCGCGTGGGCTGAAAGGCTTCGCGAAACAGTGTGCCACGCCAAGCGATTCGAGCACTTCGCCGGTGAACGGTGGCGTCTTGGCGGTGATCATGACGACGGGAATCGGTCGCTCGCCGGCGTCGCGGACCATCTCACAAACGCTGCTGCCGGTCATCCTGGGCATGATTTCGTCGATAATTAACAGGTCGATCGGCACACGGCGGAGTGCCTCCCAGGCTTCGAGCCCATCATTGGCGATGAAAACCTCATATCCAGCCTGTTCCAGGTTGAATTTGAGGATTTTGCGGGTCGGAAACTCGTCGTCGACGAGCAAGATACGGCGGCGCATAACCTTTCCAGCTAGCCCCGAAAAAGTGGCTATGGCAAGCATAGTTCAAAAGTTGCCAGGCAAAGGCCGTGACCGCCTTGCAGCGGGGCAGGCGGGCCGCGTTCCTAGCCGCCTGAAGCGGGGAACGATGTTTGCAGCAAGCACTGCGGAAACTTGAGCGGAGTCCCAAATGAGCAGCAAGTTGGTCCCCATCGAGCCAAAAGCAACCGGGCGGCTGCGTATCTTGCTCGTTGAGGACTCTTTTGACGTGGCCGAACCACTCGTCAAGCAGCTCCGGCAAGCCGGTCATGATTGTCGCTTGGCCACCAGCGCGAGCGAAGCGCTGGCACTGGCCCCCTATTATCGCCCAGGCATTGTCCTGATCGACATCGGCTTGCCAGATATGGACGGCTGGGAACTGGCACGCCGGCTGCCAGGCGGTTCGCTGCTCATTGCGGTTACCGCCCGCGGCGAAGCCGACGACTTCGAGCGATCGCGTGCTGCGGGCATTGGATATCATTTGGTCAAGCCGGCGTTTCAGAAGCAATTGCACGAGTTGCTCGCACGCCTCGACTGCCCTCCTTCGGATCGCGGCCCTTTTTAAGAACTGGGAACCATCGCAGGTCAGGCTTTCCAGCCTGACAGGCCATCAGGCTGAAAGCCCTGCCTACAAGGTGATTTAGCGCTTCGCTGGCGGTCGTATGGCGGCTACAATGAAAGCCCAGCGATGAGGTGTTTGATCTACTACAGGCACTCGCTAAATGGCGTTCGCGTCGAGCGAGTTATGCACGCGGCACGCGATACCGAGGCGTTCTCCAACTGACTTTATGCTCAGCGTTTTCGGTGTAGGACCAGTCGAATTGCTGGTCGTCGGTTGCGTCTGCCTTGTGCCGGTGATGGTGATCTGCGCTGTGGTGTTGCTTGCGAGAAGTAGCGCCAAGGCCAGGCAAATTCCCAACGAGCGTCTCGGGACGTGTCCCGATTGCGGCCGACAGGTTTCGTTACTGGCCGTCAGTTGCCCCGGCTGCGGAAGGCCCCTTAAACCGACTTAGCGCGTCCAGAGGTCGTAGCCGATCCACATCAAACCGGCGTCGATGATGAAGTGGCATAGCCACGGTCCATAGAGCGATCGGGTGCGGTGGTAGAGCCAGGCCCAGAGCGCTCCGCCGGTGGCCACGCAGAGCGAAAAGAACCATGTGTAAAAGCCATAGCCGGCCAGAAACTTGCCTACCACCAGCACGTGATGCGACATGAAGCCCAGGCTCGAAATGGCAATGGCCACCGCGAGCGGCAGGCTCTCCTGGAGTTGGCCGAATACGAACCAGCGCCAGTAATACTCTTCGGCCAGCGAGTGAATGAGCGAGATGAAGACGGCAAGCAGCAAAAAGCCGGCGAGCGAGCGGATGCCGAAGTCGGTCATCTGATCGCCGATGACGTGGTGAGCGCCGGCGAACACAGGGCTGGCGCGCAAGTAGCCGTAATACAGGCCGAACATGCCGGCGACCACGGCCACTCCCAGCGCGGCACTGATGCCCATGCCCGCCAAGTTCGGTTTGCGAATGGCGATGGGGCGTCGCTGGACCAACGCCACCCACACGACGGGCAAGCTGAATTGCACGAGCTTCGTCGCGGCATAGACGAACTTCGTCGCCGGATGTCCCGCCAAGAGCAGCGCGTAGCCCAGAGTTGCCACGGTAGGCAAGGCCAGTGCCAGGCACATCACGGCGAATTGCGCGGCCCGCGCGCCGGGCGCTGCTTGACGATCGGCAATCATTCGCCCAGCATACAATGAATGACCGTGTATGGTAGGGTGGTAC
>DASSFG010000730.1:0-3243 GCA_035694685.1 Pirellulales bacterium | reverse complement strand
GGACAAGCGATCGCCGTTACGGGTGTGGCCCAGGTGGGCATCTCGGGACTGGCCAAAGTGCAGTACCTGGTAAGTCCCAAGGACGTGCCCTTACCGCCAGACGACCCATATCTGACGACGGCGCCCTGGCAGGACGCCGATATTTTGCCTCCGCCTGAGCGCTGGACGAACCTGCCCGACGGCCGCTTGCCCGAGGTGCCATCGCAGTTCGACCCGGCCACCGGCCGGCCTCGGCAGTGGCCGTTGCGTTACACGCTTGCCCATTGGGCCGTGCTGGCTCCGCCGCTTGCAGCCGGCAAATACGATCTTCGTTGCCGCACCATCGACGCGGCCGGCCAAGCTCAACCGATGCCGCGGCCCTTTGCCAAGTCGGGACGTAACTCGATCCAGCGCATGACGCTGACAGTCGACGCGTGATCGCGCCGACACCGAAATGTCTGTTATTTGAACGGTCACATCGCTCGTACTCGCGAACTTCGCCTGCTGGCAATTGCAGCATCGAGTGCGCTTTGAACCGACGCGATTGGCGGCCCGGACCGTCGCCGGCATTCTTTTTTATGGAATGGCAAGCCAATTGCTGTTGCCCGTCGCTAACACTATGCTAACATAAGCTTAGCCATTTCCTAATGTAAGGAGCTGTGAAATGAGCGACTGGATTCGGTGGTCGTGCCGTAAGCCCTGTATGGCAAGCGTCTTGACCCCTTGTTTTCTGGTGGCGGCTTATCTCGGTTGGCGAGCGCAGTTGGCGCGCGGTGTGACCGAGCGGGAAGCATTGATGAACTCTATCGCTCATCTCGGCGGGCGTTTCTCGTTGGACACCGATTTTCCCGATGAGCCCGACTATGGGCCGCCGCAATGGCTCAAGTCGCTGATCGGCGAGTCGTACTTCTCGAACATCGTCAGCGTCAACCTCGGCATGACGCCGTTCAATGACGCCACGCTCGAGCGTCTCACCCGCCAAAAGCATCTTCAGTCGCTCGGCATCTGGCAGACCAAGCTCAACGATGAAAGCTTATCGAGCCTGAGCCAGCTTCCGGAACTGGAAACGCTCGACATCAGTCAGACCGAGGTGACCGACGATGGGCTGAAGCAACTGGGCCAAATGAAGAGCATGCGGGTGTTGGTGGTCGGCGGCGACCGCATCACTGACGCTGGTTTAGAGCCGCTGAAGCAGATGTCGCAATTGACGCTGCTTTGCGTGGTGGGCAACCAGTTCAGCCTGCCGGCCCGTCAAGCGTTGGAAAAAGCATTGCCCGAGGCAACCGTCGTCTTTGTCCCCCTGCCTCAGGTGGCCGGTGAGGCACGGCGTCCCCCGGTGGTCACACCTGCAAAACCGCCATCTCAGCCGGTGCCGTCCGAAGCGCCTGCGGCGCCCAAAGCACCGTCGCCGAACCAGTTTATCTAGCACTTGCCGGGGAACCCAAACTCGCCTTGCCCCGGCGGTGTGGTTTGGTTATCAGTACACAGCCTGCCTCACTTTGCGCCAGCGTCGCCTGGCGCGAAGCTGCGCGCCCTTCCCCGAGGCGGGGCCTCACTTCCTGAAATCTCCTCGCGTTCGTTTTAATGAAGCACCGCTGGATGGTCGATCGCCGTTTCGACCGCTGCCGTACCCTGCGCGCCTGGTTTGCCGCGGCGTTGGCCATGGCGGCCCTGGTCGATGGTGACCTGTGCGCGCAAACGGCGCCCCTGCCCGCGACGCCCGATCAACCGCAAACGCCTGAGTTGCCATCGAAGCAGGCCGCTCCTCCACGCACGCGCGTAGCCTCCCGCCAGTCGTTGGGCTCAGGTGAAGCACCGCTGCCGCCGGGGTTGACCAACAAAACGCACGAACCACGCGGGATGTACTCCAGCGGCATGCCTTCGCCGCTTCCGGGCATGGCAGGCGCCACCAACCAAGACGTGGTCGTGAAGGTGGTCATCGACCCGCCGCTGAAAAACCACACGGAGCAGGCGGTGCGTCGCTACATCAAGACCATCGCTGATCGGCCCTTCGACATCCGCACCATTCAGGAAGATGTCAAGCAACTGGAAAAGTCGAAGCTCTTCGTGCGCGGCGCGGTCACTCCCGAATATCAGCGCGTGGGCGATCACGGCATCATCGTCATCTACAAGGTAATCGAGAGTCCCACCATCAAATACCTGAAGTTCTACGGCCAGCATAAGGTCAAGGAAAGACATCTGAGAAAGCAATCGGGGCTGAAGGTGGGCGATCAATTAGACCAGTTTCAGGTCAAAGACGGGGCCACCAAGGTCGAGGAGTATTACCACGAGAAGGGATTCAACAAGTCGACCGTCAAAATCCTGGAGGGTCTGGCCCCCGGCGACCGCGGCGTCGTCTACCTGGTCAACGAGGGCCAGAAGCAGAAGATCGCCAAGGTCGAGTTCGAGGGGAACAACATCGCCACCGATGGCCGCTTGAAGACGCAGATTCAATCCAAGCCGCCGCTGCTCTGGCTGTTTAAGGGCGAGGTCGATCAGCAAAAAATCAACGAAGACATCGGCAAACTGCTCGAATACTACCGCAATCTCGGCTTCCTGCGGGCAGAAATCTCGCGCGAGCTCGAGTGGAACGAGGACCAAAACTGGCTTACCGTCCGCTTTATCATCAACGAGGGGCCGCGCTATAAGATCCGCAGCATCTCCTTCGTCGGCCAACGGCTGTTCACGCCCGAGCAATTGGGCGAAAAGCTCAAACTTAAGCCGGGCGATTTCTTCGACAAGCCCAAGCTCGACAAAGACCGCGTGCAACTGCAAGACAAGTACGGCATGAAGGGCTACGTGTTTGCAGACATCCAGCAGGAACCGAGGCTTAATCTCAACCCCGACGAGCTCGACCAGATCGACCTGGTGTATCAGATCGAAGAGGGGCGGCCTTGCATCGTCTCGCGGATCGACGTGCAAATCAGCGGCGACAATCCACACACGCGGCGCAACACGGTATTGAACCGCGTCTCCATCCATCCCGGAGACATCTTGAGCACGCGCGAAGTGCGCGACAGCGAACGCCGCTTGAAGGGCTCGGCGCTGTTCAAGAATACGCCGGGCGATGAACCGCACATCAACATTCATCGACCTGATTTGGCAGGAGAGTCGGGCCTGGCCGACAGGCCGGGCGGCTTTCGCGGGCAAAGCCCCGACGCTCCCAGACGGGGGGCGCGATGACGCAGAGGAGGCGGCTTTACGCCGCGCTGGCCGGCGTCGCCCTGTGGTGGCCCACGGTCCGCGTGGTCGCGCAGGAGAGCG
>DASSFG010000729.1:0-11480 GCA_035694685.1 Pirellulales bacterium | reverse complement strand
GGCTCAGGCCATAGGTCCGACGAAACTTGACAGCGCTATTTGCCGCCATTACTCTCTAAAAATTCCTGTTTCAGGTCATCAACCGTCTGGCGGGTGTCCGGCTTGTGGTTGTCGCATTCTTCCCGCGATTCTTGTTGCATCGAATGCTGAACGACCAGGCCGCAGCCTGGCACGCCAACGTCGTTCTCTCCCATGCGGCCTTGCTGCTGGCAATTCCCCTTGCACCACGGCTCTTGCCGGCCATTGCCGCTTGGCCGCACGCCTGTTTGAGTCGGGAGCTGTTCGGCGTGGCTTGCCCGGGATGTGGCGTGACGACGAGCATCGGATGCCTGGCGCAGATGAAGTTCGCCGCCTCCTATGCATCGCACCCCGGGGGCATGGTGCTGACGGCGTTTCTCGTCATCCATTTATTTTTGCACGCCCTCGCGCTTCGGGCGGAAGGTTTCCGACGATCTTGTAACCGGATGTCACGCTTCCTCACGATCGGTGCGGGGGCGCTGTTGGCCGTTGTCTGGCTCGGCAGACTTTTTTTCATCTAACTTGAAAGGTACGTTCCATGGCGCAGTTGTCTTGCCCCAAATGCAATTCTCTCGCAAGCCGAGGCAGCATTCCCGTCTGGGAAATTCTGGTTGCAATCTGCTTTTTTCCCATCGGACTGCTGGCACTGTTGGCGGGCCGCAACCCGACGGTTTGCCCCAAGTGTGGGCATACGTGGCAGGCGTAACCCGGATTGTTCATGGCCCCACGAATTCGAGGGCAAACCGCGCACACAAACCCGAAGCGCAAGCGAGGCAAGTTCCGCCCCCTTCCTCGCTCGCGCTTCGGGTTTGTGTGGAGCCCTGAATTATCCGGGCTAAGAAAAGAAAAAGGCGGCTCCGCCGCAAACGAAAGCGGTAACAAGTTACCGCACTCCAAAGATGCGACCGCTGAAATAAAGGTCGCTTCCGAGGGTGCGCCATTGGGGTTGAGAGAGGACCAAGGCGTCGAGCAGCCGTTCGACTCCGCTGCCGGCGACCGGCGTGGGGGCTGCTGCTCCACCAACGATGCGCGGCGCGATAAAAGCGTGGACCTCGTCGATCTGGCCGGTATCGAGGAACAACCCGAGCAACCGGCTGCCGCCCTCGACCAAGACGTTCGTCATTCGCCGGCGGCCGAGTCCTTTCAACAACTCGATGAGTCGCTCGGAGTGACTGTTGCCTGTAAGCGACAAGACTTCGCAACCTGCCTGCGCTAACCGGCGGCGATTGTCGGCAGGAGCAGAATCGGCAGCCGCGACAATCACCGGCGCTTCGCCGGCGGTCTGCACGAGCCTGCCCGTAACCGGTAAGGTTGCTTGTGAATCGAAAACGACACGCACCGCCTGCCGTGGGCCAGCCGGTCGAGCCGTCAAAAGCGGATCGTCGGCGACCGCCGTGCCGCTGCCGACCAGCACCGCATCGACCCGGCCGCGTAACTCGTGAACGACACAACGCGACGCCTCACTTGAAATCCAACGGCTTTGGCCGCTGCGTGTGGCGATCTTGCCGTCGAGCGTCATGGCCCATTTGGCAATCACCCAGGGAGTCTGAGCGCCGATCAGCTTGAGGTAAGGCGCGTTGAGCCAACGGGCGTCGTCTTCAAGCACGCCGACGTCCACTTCGATGCCCGCGGCGGCCAGCTCGGCGGCGCCTTTGCCGGCGACCTCGGGAAATGGATCATACATGGCCGCCACCACGCGACTCACGCCGGCCGCGATCAAGGCTTGCGTACAAGGCGGCGTCTTGCCGAAGTGGCAGCACGGCTCCAGCGTCACATAGGCTGTTGTGCCGACGGCGCGGCGCCCGGCCATCGAGAGCGCTTCGATCTCAGCATGCGGACCACCATAGCGGCCATGCCAACCCTCGGCGATGATCTCGGCGCCTCGGGCAAGAACGCAGCCGACGAGCGGGTTTGGTTCCACGCTGCCACGGCCCTGCGCCGCCAACTCCAACGCCCGACGCATGTGCCAACGGTCAAGATCTTGCGCGTCCATCATGGATGGTAATGGAACAGTCAGCGAACGCCGGCCCACCGGAAAGCAAGACAAGGAGACAAGGAGACACGGCGACAAGGAGAAGTGTTTGAAGCGGTATCGGTTATTGCTTTCCGTAGTCCCCTTGTCCCCTTGTCCCCTTGTCCCCTTGTCGAACGCGGTGGTCCGGCGCTCGCAAGCTCGCTTGTCCCACCCTACGCTTACGTCCCCGGCACCCACAGCGTCGACTTCTTTTCGTCGCCGGCCTCGCTGCCTGGGGTCCAGATTTTGCCCGCCGCGGCGGCCGCGCCGCCGGGCACGACCAACTCCGAGGCCGGTTGGGCGGTGCTGTGCAACGGCCTGCCGTGTTCGTCAATCAGGCCGGCTTCATACATGAATTGGAACAGCCGCTCCAGCACGCCCGGCTCGTTGCGATGCGCGGTGTTGATGTGCTGCACTAGTTCCATGAAGCTTTCGACCTTGCCCGACGCGAGGCGCAGCGTGAGCTCTTCCAGGTCCCAGCCGGCACACGAGCCACCCGCTTCTTTGGACAGTTGGCGGGCCAGACCGAGGTGTTCGAGCGCTTTGTCGAGATTGCCCGTGAAATTGGCGAGCATCCCGTTCGCTTGACCGCGCTCAGCCGCCGGCATGCTGGGCCGCGACACGACTTCGACGGCGAACCGCGAGCACGCCAGCCGCGCTCGAAACGCCACCGCCCGCCGCCAGGCAGCAGCGAGTTGCTCGTTGGACAACTTGGCGGCGTCCAGCCGGTGCAGGCGCGTCAGCGGCAGTGTTTCGAGCCCGGTTGTGCCGAGGTCGATCGGCTCAGCCACGGGCAAATCGAGCTGGCGGCGCAGTTCATTGAAGTCGATTGCCTCACCGTAGTTCAGCTCCCACAGGGCCACGGCCGCTAAGACCGCGATACGTGAGGTGCGGTCCGTGGCCGCTTGCTTCGGCGTTCGGCCGCCAAAGATCGCGGTCGGTTCGTTGGTCCATTGATCGAAGATGAAACGTCGCCGCCGCTCGATGGTGAGCTTCGAAACGAGCTCCGGTGGCGTGTCGTTGGGCACCCGCCAACGGCCCGTCACCGAAAACTGTTGAACGGGCATGCGACCTGTGACCTCTTCCGAAACCACAGGCCCCAAGCCCTCACCGATCATCTTTTGCACCGCCGCCTTGGCCCGCTCGGTGCGCGGACGCTCGCATACCAAGTCCAGGCGCGGCTCGCGATCGGTCTGACGGCCGTAAAGCAGGGCAAAGCCGAGCATCTCGGGCAAATCTTGCTCGGTCAGCTCCCGCCCGCTCTGCGGCATCGGCCGGTCGAGCACGCTGAACATGGCCCGTGGCGGCGGCTCGTCTGGATCTTCGGAGGCGAGCCCGTCGAGCGATTCCTTGAGGGCCAGCGGCGATGTCGAAAAGGCCGCCGTGACACCCTCGAAGTCCGCAGGTTGATAGCGGATGCGTACCTGTTCGACGCCCGTCTCGTTGATGTTCGGATCGAGCAGGTGCGCCAGCATTTCGGCTTCGACGGCATCGTCGAGCGGCACTTCGAGCGAGGCATAGCGATGCAGCGCATCGGCGGCGCCGGCCTCATTGGCCAAATAGGCCCGCAACCTGCCGAGATTGTGCCACAGGGCGGCACACCCCGCCGCTCGAAACATCAAGGCGTCGAACAGTTCCGCCGCCTTCAGCCAGTGACCGTCGTTGGCCTCGGCGAGCGCCGCATCGAAATCGGCCTTGTACGCTGCTCCCTCGGGAGCCTGCTCGAAAACGAGGCGAATTTCTTTGAGCGGCAAAGGCACGCCGGAAGTCGACTGGATGCGATAGGCGAGCAACAAAGCGGGTTCATAGTCGCCTTTGACGCGGATTTGCCAGATCAGATGCGCCATGGCCGCCATGACGTATCCCTCGGACAACAACGCTTCGGCCACCACGCCGACGGCTTCGAACAAGCGTTGCGGCACCTGCTGGCCGCACGCGACCAGCGCCTGGTGCAGCGGACGCAAGGCACTGGCCGGGTCATCGCCTTCGCTGAGCACCAGCGCCTGCACTCCCAACGCTACGGGGTTCGTCGGCTGCGTGGCGAGCACGCGGTTCGCGGCTTCGAGGGCTGCCTCGTCTTGCTCGAGGCTGTGCAACACGAGCGCCTTCGTAGTCAACAAGCAGGCGCGGTCGGGATACCTGGCTTCAAGCTGAGCGATGTAATCGACGCAGGCCTGCCGTTGCTCGGCCGACAGCATGTGGTCGATTTTTCCCAGCTCGTGCAGCAGGTCGGAACAGCAAAACTTCAGCTTCTTTCCCGTGCCGCCAGGACACAGGCTGTAGGGATCAACAGACATCGAGTAGGTTTATGATCGTCGCTGGAAAAGGGGAGGAAAATGGATTCCACAATAAGAAAACAGGTTCCGATGGGTTCCGACAAGCAAAACGGCTAAAGACGTAACTGGAGGATGGCCTTCCTAGGCCGTCAGCGTGCGAGGTGACGGGCTAGGAAGCCCATCCTCCGTGAGGCCGGCTGCCCGTTTCGTTTGTCAAAACCCCATTTGGGAACGCCTCCGTGGCGTTCCCTACAGAAAAACGTCAGCACGTCAGGTTGTCAGGGCTGCTCGCTTCTCGTCGATCTGCTTAAGCAGGGCCTTCATGGGATCGGCGAACTTTTTGATGCCCTCGCCCATCAGCGTCTCCTCCAGCTTCTTGATATCGACGAGCCGTTCGATCTCATCGAGCACCGGCTGCGGCGGCAGCTTGTCGATTTGCCGCGTAATGGTGCGTCCGCTCTTCTCGACGGCTTCGTTGGTGGCAGGCGGATTGGTTTCGATGTCGCTGCCTGCGAACGCCTCGACGTATTTCCAGGGTGGATCCTCTTTCTTTTTGGTGCCAGTGCTGGCGAAGATCATCTCCTGCTTGAGCGGCGTTTTCTTGTCGGCCCAGAAGTCGCGGTTTTCACGCCAGATGAGCTTGGCATTGACGATACCCACCATGCCCTGCGCGGCGGGCGAAAGTTGAGGCACTGCCTTTTCGGTGTAAACGTCGAGCCGCGAGACGAAGATGCTGTACACGCTCTTAAACAGCGTCAGGCCGTTCTTACGGCGTTGCGCCCCGCGCCAGATGGCCTCGCGGGCCTCGTGATATTGTCGCGAAGAAAAGATCAAGGTCACGTTCAGCGGCACTTCCGCGGCGGCCAGTTCTTCCAGCGCGGCCAGCCCGGCGGGCGTGGCGGGCACCTTGATCATGCGGTTCTGATGGCCTCGCGACCATTGCTTGCCCAGCTCAATGTACTTGGCAACTCGTTCGGCGTGCGGCGGCCCCGAACCCGGGTCTTCGAGCAGGGGATCGAGCTCGAAACTGACGTAGCCGTCGTCGCCCTTCGTCTCTTTCCAGACTGGCAAGAAGACTTCCTGGGCGTGCTTGACCAGCTTGTCGGTCATGCGCCAGGCGATGGCTTGGTCGTCGAGCCCTGCGCGCATGAACTCGTCGAGCTCGTCGTCGAAACGGCCGGTCTTGAGCAAATCGGCGATGATGATCGGGTTCGACGTGGCGCCGGAGGCGCCCCAGCCGCGGTTTTCGACCACCAGGTCGGGGTCGATCGAGTCGAGCCAAAGCTTGGTTCCGCAGGCGATCAGGCTCCGTAGAGGCGAGGTCATGGCTGCTACTCCTTTCTCTCGAGTGTGGTGACGTTCCGCTGGCCTTGAGAATAGCACTTTTGCCGCCACCCGCCCAGTGCGTGGGAGAAAGGACAAGGCAGAAGGCGGAAGGCAGAAGGCGGAAGGCACAAGGCAGAAAGCAGAAAGACCAGCGGAGTGTGGGCAAACGAGCGGAGCGAGCCCACCTTTGAATGACACGTGGGCCAACGACCGAAGATATGGTACCATAGGGTTGCCTACAGCAAGTCTACCCGGTGTCCAGGGCGGTACGATGCAGCCGACGACGGCTCGTGACTTCTTGAGAGTGGCACTTCAGCGATTGGATGTCGCCATCGAAATCATGGAGATTCTGCGCCGATCGCTCGAGGCTCAATACATTGGCGGATATTCTGTCGAGTGTTCGTTTAAGGCGTTGATCCTGGAAAGAACGGCCGAAGCCGACCGGTCGGAGATGTTGGAACGGCTGACGCACGGAGCCACCTATCACCGACCGGAAGTGTTGCTCGACCGACTCCGTGAGTTCGGCATCGCGTTGACTCCGGAGCTAGCGAAGAGGATGCGGCGGTTCGACTGGACCACGGACCTGCGCTATGAGATTGGGCGAAAGGACACTGGCGAGACAAACGCCCTCCTCAAAACGGCAAGGGCAATCTACGAATGGGTGGAGCCACAAATATCATGACCACATCCGCGACAAAGACATGGGAAACGAAGCGAACCGATGAGACCCGCGGAATCGAGGAGCTTCTGGGTAAAGCGTTCGAGCAGGCGAACGCCTACCGCTACAATTCGGCATCGATTCGTGTGCGAGTGATCGACAGTCAATTCGAAGGAATGCCTCGCGAGAAGCGAGATTCGCTCGTAGAAGAGCAGTTGGCCAAGCTTCCTCCAGAGACTCAGCGCGATATCGTCACACTATTCACGTTTGCGCCTTCCGAATTATCGAATGCTCCAACCACGTTCCGAGAGTTCATGCAAAACAGAGAGTTCGACGATCCCAGCCCTTCGATGCTTTGACCTTCGGTCGGGCAGCAACGTGGTCTCGAACTTCATCAGCCGTCTTGTTGGCTCAAACGTCCGGGGTGTGTCGTCAAAGAGGCCATGCCACTGCGCGGCGAGCTCCGCGTCGTGAAACAGCAACAGCTTCGCTTCGGCAAGCGGCCCTGGGAAAGGTTTGACACGGTCTTCGTGCTGCTCGATATTGCTATCTTGCGGGGCGATACTGCGTCATCCTAATTCGGACACGCCGATGAGTACACCGCTTCCGGATGCTGTGTTTACGCCGCCGGCGGACTACGAGTTCGAGCCGGAGCTGCAAGGCCCCGCGCCAAGGGAGGTGCCCGACGAGGCGTGGCACGGGCTGTACGCCCAGCGCCGTCGGCGGCTCTTCACGGGACTCACGGTCAGCGGCGTCATGTCGCTGGGCCTCAGCGGCGTGCCGTTCGTCAATGCGCTGGCCGTTTACATCGTCCCGCTCGAATACCTCTCGTGGATCGGCGCGGGGCTGTTGGCGATGGCGGCCTTCGCGATGTTGAAAGATCGCTTCACGGCGGGCCCGTACCGCTATATCCGCGAAGGTCAGCCGCTGGTGGCGCGCGTGGTGGAGCTGGTCAAGGCGCCCGCACTCATCGTCAATGGCCAGGCTTCACGCTACGCCTTTACAGCGGTCATCGAGTTCTGCGACCCGCTTACAGGTGTGATCGCGACCTATCCGGCGAAGTCGTCGGATTTTATCGACAAAAACGCGTATCAAACGTCATTCCGCGTGGGCGATTACGTTACGGCGGTCTATTTACCGAACCAATATCCGACCAGCTTGCGGCTCTATGCCTTCTTGGATCTGATGCCCGACTTGGGACTGATTCGCCGGCAAAAGGGGGCCGAAAAGAAGACGGTTTGGTCGATGCTGTTGGGCGTCGTGCTGATCTTTGGGATCTTTCTCGGCCTGTTCTGGAACGTTTACGCCTACGGGCGGTACGAACCGATCGCCTTCGAGCACCGCCTGGCCATGTGGCCCATGATCGCGGGCGCCGTGATCTTGGGAGGCGCGATGTTCTTGGGCCTTTGGCTGCACGAGCGGCGCACTCAGCGCCGCAGGCACGAGCGCAATGCCCTGGCCGAAGCGGCCGGCGAGGCGATCGAGGTCGGTGAAGCGAGCGCCTTTCAACAAGGCGGGCTGCACGGATGGTTTTTGAAGATCATCCTGCCCTTCGGCTGCCTGCTGTTGGGCGCGGCCACGGCGCTCTGCTGGTGTTTCACGATCAACGCTTGCCTCGACACCTCCGCCTCCGAAATGCGGCCGGCAATCATTACCAATATGACGATGACCACGCACAGCTTCTTGTTCCGGCATTACGACATCGAATACACGCTGCCGCCCGACGCGTCGAAGATGAAATTCCTCACGACGCCCGAGCACATGGCGCAGTTCGCGGGCCCCGCGGCCATCGCCGAGATTCACCAAGGATACTTGGGTTGGCCGTGGGTGAAGAACATTCGTCCGGCTCCTGCCGATGCCGCCAACGGCCAGCCGCGCGACTGATTTGAGTCTCTCTGGCGCCAAATAATCGGTGTTTCATCCGTGGCAGACTCGTCTTCCGTGGATCGTCAATCCCACCAGATGGCGATGATCGCTCGCGTCTCACGCCCGCTGCCCAGCGCGTGGTCGACGTCTTTCGGATCGTCGTACAGGCTGACCATGCCGCCCGACTCTTCGAAGTCGACAGCCTCGACCAGCTTTTTGGCCGCTTCTTTGTCGGGAGCCAATACGTAAAGCGTATCGACGTTCCATTCGTTGTACGGCAGATCGCGCAGCTTGATGAGCCCCATCGCCGGCAAGTTGCCGAACCCCGAAAGCGCCAGCCGGTCCATCATCACGGCTTCCCAGAGGTCGCGATGCTCAAGCAGCTTGGCCGCAATGGCAGGGCCATCGAACGTATTGAATTGCCAGCGGCGGATCAACTCGAGTTGAATATCTTGCGCCGTCGCCTCGCCCAGCGGCAGCAACGGCAGCTCCGCCAACGTCTTCGCTTTCATTTCGCCACTCATAGAACCCTTTCCTCCCTATGTTGCATTTTAAGCCGGCACGGCGATGCCTGCTACCGAAACTCGTGAAACGGGATTCCGACGGCGTACCGGGCGGAATGAAAGGGACGGCGGGATGCACTAACTCCGAAGAATTCGGGCGTATCGCATAGTAGTTGGACGTGACTGCCCCGCCCGAGGTTCGCGCGTTCTCTACTCAAGTCGGCAGTCAATCGCCCTGGCCGAGCAGCAGCGCGGCCTTGAACGTGTTATCCGTCTTGTTGGCACATAGGCGGCTCGGGCGTGTCGTCATAGAGACCATACCACTGTGCGGCGAGGTCCGCGTCGTGAAACAGCAGCCAGGTCCGCTTCGGCAGGCGGCCGTTCGACAGCACAACGCTCATCGAGTGCCAAGCGGCCTCGATATCCGTGAGCGCCAGCTCGATATAGCTGTAACGCAAGCCCGTGCCGCCCCCGACAACGGAGCCCAAGCCGGTCGGCCGTAATGCCGCATTGATCGCCTCTTCGATTTCGCTCCGGTCGGCGAAGTCGGAATGCTCCAGGCCCGAACTGCCGTCGATCTTGAGGTAACAGAAGCGTTCGCCAAACCTCGAATAGCGTTGCGAGTCGAAGAGAAAATTGGAGAGAGCATTTTGCAGCATCAGGGGCATGACCGTAATGGCGGCAATCAAATCTTCTTGCCCGACGTAGTCGTCCGCGGCTTCCCGCTCGCACTCCAGTGCCGACCACAACGCGTCATCAAGGTCCGCCTCGTGCCACGGGCGATCGGGCAGCGCGGCGCAGACCTCGCCGATCAGCGATCGCACGGCTTCCGACAACCGTTCCAGAGGTATGAGCCGCTCGGCGGCCATTCCTTGTTCCACCTCAATTGCGCCGATCCATCGGTCGAGCACTTCTTCGCCGAGCAATGACTCGGTCGCCACGAAGGCGATGCCGGCAGCCTCTTGTTCGTCAAAACTGTCGGGCGGGAAGTTATACTTCAGGTCGACCAGGTTAAAATGGCCGAGACTTGCGACAACCTGAACGCCGTTGAGGTTCCCGCTGGTCCTGCCTTGGACGCTTTGCGAGGCCTCGCTCAACTCTTCGGGCAGGCGATATTCGTAAAACTCCCAACCCGTGATCGCGGGCGCGCGCCGCAGCATTTCGCGGACCAGCGGGCGCAGGTCGCGCCGCGTTTCGGGCGTAATCACCAGTCGGTGCCCTTGTCCTCTGACCGCCGGCCCGAATTCCCACATCAATTCCGGATGGACCGCCCCCAGGTGCTCTTGCATCCAGGTCGGCAGGTCCCAATCCTGCTGACGAAAGTGCGCCACGATGCGCGGCGCCGCGGATTCAAACGCTTTCCACCAGTTGGCAATTGGGTCGGTCATATCGGTGAGTCTGGACGAACGTTGCGAGGGCTGAAGTGCGGCAGGTACGGGGCCGCAATGTTCGCCCATTCTAAGCATCGCTCGCACCGCCACGCCAGAAGCCTGGCGATGCGCAACGCCGAGTTGCCAGGGTGGCGAGGTGTGCCAGAGGCCGCGTATAATGGCTTTCATCGACCTAAGTACAGGAAGCGTTTATGGGCTTTACCGTTACACGCGAGGGCGGAACGAAAGATGCCGAATTCGAGGCATACGCGCGGCTCTTGCGGCAGAAGGGCTTCGATTTAGCGAAGATCGAGCGTGTTCCAGAACCTGGCAGCCGTCGGCGTTGGTTACACGTCTGGAATGCCGAGGGCGATGCACACGCGTTCGCCGAGGAGCTGAGGAAGCGCACCCGCGACGACGCCTGGAAAGTGGTGCCGGTCGACGCGCCCGCGTCGGAAGGACCGCTCGGGCCGATCGAAATCCAGGCTGGCCGACAAGGGGGCGGCTGGACTTTCGCCTTGCACCCTTTCAGCCGCCAGATGGTGCAAAAGCTGTTTCCCGAATCCTGCCGCGTGCCGAGTGTATTCATCGCCGCTGAGACGCAGCAAGATTATCTCGCAACGGTAGGCAATCTGCCCCATCTTACCCAACAAGTGGCAATCATCTTGACCAGCCTCGACATCGGCCAGATCGAGGAGACGCTTGGCGGTTATCGGGTTTACGAGCCTGCAACGCAGAAGGAACTGGTGGCGGCCCAAGAAATTCACACCTGATCCGAAGCAAGCGGCGGCAGGCTCGACCATGAATTGTGATACTGGTTGAACGGCTTTCCCTCGCATAACAGTGCATCCTCGTTGACCTCGAACGTCAGCATGAGGAATTTCGCACCAGTTTCGTCCTCGTGCTCAGTGCCGAGATCTTCACTTAACCGCAGCTCGTCGGGCCAGCTACCTCGGCCGTATTTGGAAGAGCCGCCCAAGCATTGCGGTAGTCGTCAAACGCGGTGTCTCCGCATTTCACGCCGGCTTTTTTGCCCGTCGCCCTGAAAGTAAACCAGAATTTGACGTATTGCTTCTTACCCTTGATAAACTGGTTACCGATGCCCTCAGTGACCCGGAGCTGGTTTAAGCTCTCCCGGCTGATTACGATGTAATCAACCCAATTTCCGATTAGGTCGAACGCAAATACGTAATAAAGGTTTCCGCCCAACGTGAGCTGCAAGAGCGGTACCGCGATTTGGCCCTTGAAGCTTTCCGGCGCTTTCAATTGCTTGCACTCAGTGCTCTTCACTTGAAGAGCGGTGACCTCTGGCTTGGTGTCCAAGAAGGTAAGGATGTCGCATCCGACGTCGACCTCAGGAATCGTGACCCGAAAACCACGGGCCGCCAGTTCCGACATCACGGCCAAATGGCCGCTACGACCGAGGTACGAACTTCTGTGCTTTGGATC